>CALZOG010000052.1 GCA_945827635.1 uncultured Bacteroidales bacterium | reverse complement strand
GTTTGAGGGTTTGAGGGTTTGAGAGTTTGAGGGTTTGAGGGTTTGAGGGTTTGAGGGTTTGAGGGTTTGAGGGTTTGAGGGTTTGAGAGTTAACTGACTACTATAAACTTTCTAACTTCGCTCAACGCTAAACACTAAACACTAAACTTAAACGACGCTCAACACTCCATACGGCTTTAGCCGATCGTTCGAGGCGTAGCCGAGATAAGAACTCTAAACACTAAACTACAACAAACAAGCATGGACGAAATAATCAATTATATCAAAACGTGGCTGTTGTACGGTAATGCCGATGCAGCACAGATGATCGGTTACACGGCTGACGAACGCGAGTGGCAGAAGTACAAACTCGTGATCGTACCTAACGGACATCTGGGCAAAGATATCGTGCTGCCGGATCTTACTACTCCTGTCGTGGAGCAGTGGTCGGCAAGTGCCTCAGCAGATCAGACGGTAGCCGTCATACGCACGGACTTGATATACAACACGTTCTTCTTCATCTCGCGTGCCGAGGAGGTGATCAACAAGCAGCGCGACGAGCACGGACGGTTTGCTGCCGCCTACTCTGTCCTGGGCGAACACAACCGCCTTATGGTGCCTACACTGGACGAGTATGCACGCCTGGTAATGAAAGCCGTGGGGCTACCGTTGCCTCCGTCGGGGTTTGCGCATATCTACCTCACCCATGACATCGATACCATCGCCCATTACCGCCACCTGCGCGGTGCACTCGGCGGGTTGTGGCGAGGCGAGTGGCGACAGGTGCTGCGCGCATGGAGAGACATGGAGGATGATCCGGCATACACCTTCCCGTGGCTCGTGGAGCAGGACAAGCGCGTGCCGCTGGCGGAGAAGATCTATTTCGTCAAGCACTCCTTCGGCAAGGGCTACGACTATCCGCAGTACAACCACCACAGCCCGGACGCTCACCGTCTGCGTAAGTTCCTGGAGTGGAACAAAGTAACCATCGGCTGGCACAGTTCGTACTACGGCGTGGGCAGCATTGAGCAACGCAGCAAGCGGCGCGACGAACTGTCCGTTCACCGCTCGCACTACCTGAACTGCTCCATTGCGAACATGCGCAAGTTAGTCGAACTGGGCGTGACGGATGACTATACGATGGGATTTGCCGATCAGGCAGGCTTCCGCTTGCAGACCTCGCGTGCCGTGCTGTGGATCGATCCCGAACGGATGCAACTCACCGAACTGGTGCTCCACCCGCTTATCATCATGGATGTGACACTCAGCAGCAAGAACTACATGGCGCTGGATCAGGTCGAGGCAACTTACGTGTGCCAGCAACTGATTGACAAAGTACGTATGCACAACGGCGATCTGTGCCTGTTGTGGCACAACACGTCCATCAACCAAACCGACTACCACAAGTCGCTCTATCCCGAACTGTTACGTAGCCTGCGATGAACGTCAAACCGAAGATACTGATCATAGCCGACGGCTTTGGCAAGCCTTCGTACAACCCGCGCCTGCGGTCGTTGTGCGACTATCTGTATGCCCAAGGCTACCCGATAACGGTTGTTGTGGAGCATATAGCCGACCTGCCGTTCGGGCACGACTATCCTATTCGCGAACTGCGGCTCTATACAGGCGGCAAAGCCGATTGGGCGGTTAAGAACGTTTGGGCTATGCTCACCGATTGGAAGAACCGCAAGTTCTCTGCCCTGGTGGAGCAGTTGTACGGCAGCGAGACGTTCGATATAGTGTTCTGCACCACGTTCCACACCTGCCCGCTGCGCGCCGCTATCGACTTCGGCAAACGCCACCACCTGCCTGTCATAACCGACATCCGCGACCTGGCGGAGCAGGCACCGGGCAACCAGGTGAACTACCTCGCGCACCAGGCACGGGCACTCAGGATGTTCGTACGTCCGTATCAGCAGGTGAACATTCGCCGCCGCAACAAGCAACTGGAGCAGGCAGACTGCATAACCACCGTTTCGCCCTGGCACGTTGCGTTCCTCAGGCGCATCAACCCGCACACACAACTCATCTACAACGGCTACGACGCCCATGTCTATACGCCGGAAGATGTGCCGACTAACGAGTTTGTGATCAGTTACTGCGGCAAGTTCTTCGGCGAGCCGATACAGGACGCCAAGCCCCTGTTTGAGGCATTGGCGGAACTCAAGCATATACCCTACAGGCTGATTATTCATACGAACCCCGAGGGGCAGAGGCTGCTTACGCACATGGCTTCGGAATATGGCGTACGCGCCGAGGTGAACGGATATATACCACAAAGCGAAGTACTGCAGTTATACCGCCGAAGCAGTATCCTGCTGGTACTCACCAACCGTGCGTCCGAACAGAACGTACACGGACTAATGACAACCAAGTTCTACGAGGCACTGGGCATAGAGAAACCCGTGCTCTGCGTCCGCAGCGACGAAGAGTGTCTGGCACAGGTTATCCGCCTGACAAACGCAGGCATAGCCGCCACTACGGCAGAGGAGGTCAAAGCATTCATCCTTGACAAATATAGTGAGTGGCAAGCAAAAGGCTACACACGCCAGGCGGTGAAAGGCAAACAGGATTTCTCGCGCCAGCAACAAGTACAACAATTCGAACAACTCATTCTGCAATGCCTGCACAAGTAACGATCATCATACCTGTCTATAACGCCGAGCCCTATCTGGAGCAATGCCTGCGCTCGATAGCCGATCAGACGTACGCCGGCTGGCTGGCTATCGTGGTGAATGACGGCAGTACGGACGGCAGTCTGCGCGTGGCGGAACGATTTGCCGGCACCGACAAGCGTTTTCAGGTGCTCACTATCCCTCACGCCGGGCAATCTGCAGCACGCAATGCAGGATTGGAGATTGTCAAGAGTGCTTATGTGTGCTTCCTGGATGCCGACGATTGGCTCGACAGCAACTACCTCTCCACCCTGCTGGAGCACGCAGGCAGCTACGAGGTCGTACAGAGCGGATACAGGCGCGTGACGAACGCAGGCGCGGTTACCGAGAGCCGCCTGCCCAAGCACTTCTATCAGTTCGCCTCGCCGTGCATGAGGCTCTACCGGACGGCTGTGGTGCAAGACGTACGTTTTCCGCTGGGGATGATCTACGAGGATGTTATTTTCTCGCTTCGCCTTTGGGCAAAACACCCGACGTACAGGCTTATCCCGTATATCGGTTACAACTACCGCCTCAATCCCAATTCAACGACCTCGCACTACAACCAATCGGCGCAACAGACACTTTATGCAGCCATACGCAACACACAGGCGCCGTGGTGGCTGAAGATGTATACGATACTCCGACTTAAATTTCATTTTCGCAAATGAACACATCCGACATACTCGCCTTGCTGCACCGTGAAGTGGTGCCGGCTATCGGTTGCACCGAACCGATGTGCGTTGCTCTGTGCGTAGCGCGTGCAACAGAGCAGTTGTGCACCGAGCCTGACACTATCAGCGTGAGCGTGAGCAAGAACATCTACAAGAACGCCATAGGCGTAGGTATACCTGGCACAGGCATGAACGGACTGCCTATAGCCGTAGCCTTAGGGGCTACTATCGGCAAGAGTGCCTACGGGTTGGAGGTTCTGCGCGACACCACGCCCGAGGCGGTAGCTTACGCCAAGTCGTACATGCAGCGCGTGCCGCCGCAGATAACCATAGCCCATGACGCACCGGATATACTGTACGTACACGCTACCGTCAGCCGCAACGGCAAGACAGCCTGCGCTACCATCCAAGGCAGCCACACATCCTTCGTGGACGACAGTCCATCAGCCGCAGGCAGTCTGTCAGGCGCAGCCGGTCTCTCTTCTCTCAGCGATAGCGGTCTGTCTTCTGTCAGCGCCAGCGGTCTGTCAGGCGCAGCCGGTCTCTCTTCTCTCAGCGCCAGCGGTCTGTCAGGCGAAGCCGGTCTCTCTTCTGTCAGCGCCAGCGGTCTGTCAGGCGAAGCCGGTCTGTCTTCTCTCCGCGAGGTCTATGACTTCGCGCTGAACGTGCCGCTCCGGGAGGTAGAGTTCCTGATGGATGGAGCCAAGATGAACATGTCGGCTGCCGAAAAGTCGTTCATGGGCAGTTACGGTCACGGGCTCGGACGACTGCTGCATACCGTGAGCAACCAGCACTTGACTAACAGTCCGCACACACAGATGTCGAACATCTTCGGCGATACGCTGTTCACCAAGATCCTCTGCTACACCTGCGGTGCGTGCGATGCGCGTATGTCGGGCGCAATGGTGCCCGTGATGTCAAACTCCGGCAGCGGTAACCAAGGCATAAGCTGCTCTATACCCGTCTATCTGTACGCACTGGAGCACAACATGAACGAGGAGCAGACCCTGCGTGCGCTGACCTTGAGTAACCTGACAGTGATCTATATCAAGCAGTCGCTCGGCAGACTATCGGCATTATGCGGTTGCGTGATAGCCGCGACAGGTTCAGCTGCCGGACTGACCTACCTGATGGGCGGGCAATACGACGAAGTGACGTTTGCCATCAAGAACATGATAGCCAATCTATCGGGCATGATCTGCGACGGAGCCAAGCCTGCCTGTGCACTCAAGGTCACCAGCGGGGTGGCGACTGCCGTGCTATCCGCCTCGATGGCTATGCACCACTCGTTCGCCGAAGCAACCGAAGGTATAGTGGAGGACGATATCGACCGCACTATTCACAATCTCACGCGCATCGGTCACGACGGCATGTGCCAGACGGATGACCTGATTATTGACATAATGACACACAAAAATTAGACCGCTACGCTCAAAGATAAAAGACCGCACCTATGGTGCTCAAAGAAAAAAGACTAATTACCTCTCAGGCACAAAACATTATAGGCTTTTATCTTTTGACTTTTAGTGAGCGTAGCGAACGGTCTTTCGACTAAATATAAGAATATGATAACAATAGAACAACTTAAAGACGTACAGCAACGCGCTGACAAACTCAAGTCTTATCTTGCCATCGACGAGAAACGTATCCAACTCGAGGAAGAAGAACTGCACACCCAAGCCCCGGGGTTCTGGGAGGACGCCAAGGCTGCCGAGGCTCAGATGCGCAAGGTCAAAACCCTGCGCCGCTGGATAGAGGGCTACGAGGGCGTACGCTCCGCTACCGAGGAACTGCAGCTCGCGTTCGATTATTACAAGGAGGAACTGGTTACCGATGAGGAGGTCGATGCAGCCTACGCACACGCCATGCGTGAGGTCGAGGACCTGGAGATGAAGAACATGCTCTCCCACGAGGAGGACGCTATGCCCGCCGTGCTGAAGATCGTAGCCGGTGCAGGCGGTACAGAAGCGCAGGATTGGGCGGAGATGCTTATGCGTATGTACCAGCGTTACTGCGAGAAGCACGACTACAAGGTGACTATCGCCAACCTGCAGGAGGGCGATGAAGCAGGTATAAAAACCGTGACATTCAACATTGAGGGCGACATGGCGTACGGCTACCTGAAGAGCGAGAACGGTGTACACCGCCTCGTGCGCGTCAGTCCGTATAACGCACAAGGCAAACGAATGACGAGTTTTGCTTCCGTCTTTGTCGTGCCGCTGATCGACGATTCGATAGAGATCACTGTTGATCCTGCCGGACTGAGCTGGGATACGTTCCGCTCGTCGGGTGCCGGCGGACAGAACGTCAACAAGGTTGAGTCCGGCGTGCGCCTGCACTATAAGTTCACCAACCCGCTCACCGGACAGCCTGACGAGATTGTGATTGAGAACACCGAGACGCGCGACCAGCCCAAGAACCGCGAGAATGCCCTGCGCCACCTGCGTTCGCAGCTCTACGAACTCGAACTCGAGAAACGCCGCCAGGCGCAGGCCAAGGTCGAGGCAGGCAAGAAGAAGATCGAATGGGGCAGCCAGATTCGTTCGTATGTGTTCGATGACCGACGCGTGAAAGACCACCGCACCAACTACCAGACATCGAATGTCAATGCCGTTATGGATGGCGAGATTGACGCGTTTATCAAGGCTTATCTGATGGAGTTCCCGGAGTAAGCCCCACCCTGCCCTCCCCTAAAAGGGAGGGTTTGGTGTGTATGGGGGGTATTAGTTACAATCTTTGCAGCAGTCGGAACTGCAGTCGTTGCCGCAGCCTGAGTGGCAGCCTGAGTTGCAGCCTGAGTGGCAATCGCCGTGGCAGCTGCCGCAGCCGCCGCGGTGATGCAGGGCTTTCAGTTCGCCCGGCGTGACGTCACGTACGTCGATCACCTTACCTACAAAGTGTAGCGTTTCGCCTGCCAAGGGGTGATTGAGGTCGATGGTCACCTTGTCGTCGGTGATCTCGATCACCTGCGCGTTGATGATCTGGCCGTCGGTGGTGGTCATCGGCACAATAGCACCCTCGTACACGCGCTCGGAGTCAAACTCTTCATCGCCGTTGTAGAACAGCTTCTTGTCCAATGTCATTACGCCCTGCTCGTCGTAATCGCCGTACGCCTGATCGGGCGTGATAACGAAGTCAAACGTCTCGTCCACCTCTTTGCCAAGCATCGCTGCCTCGAATGCCGGGAGCATCATTCCTTCGCCGTGGCAGTATATCAGCGGCTGATCCGGTGTCGCACGCTCGCTGACCTCTTCCTTACCATCCTCCTCTACAACGTACATCTCGTAGATCAGGGTGGCTACTTTTTGATTGTCTATCTTCATAACTGTACTGATTGATTTTCTGTTTCGGCTGCAAAGATACGTAAATTTTCTGACATTTGCAAATTTATCAGCGAAAAATCGCTTTTTGTACAGCAAAGTCACAAATTACAGTAGTTGCGGTGTAGGCTGAATGGAGAAAGATCGTAAAAACGTTCCGTTCGATCGGGGTTTTATCGAGGGTATATCGATGTTTTATCGTGGCTTTATCAAGGTTTTATCGAGGCTTATAGGGCTTTATCGTGGCTTTATCGAGGCTTATAGGGGTTTATCAAGGCTTTATCGAGGCTTATAGGGGTTTATCGGGGCTTTACTGGGGCTTTATCGAGGCTTTATCAAGGCTTATAGGTGTTTATCGTTATAGTTTCCCTCATTTTCCCTTTCTGCCGCATAATTGCGGCAGGGTTAGTCTGGGGTATTGGTGTCCTGTGTTCGGCGCTTTCAACGCCGAGTCTTTCGCTTCCGCCGCCGGATTCTATCCCTCTTCTCTCTCTTTGTCGGCTGCTCGGCACCATTGCTTGATACAAAACCGCGCCGTGGCTAAAAGCCACAGCGCGTTCTCTTCGTTTATTTTCAGGGCAATTTCATTGCCCGCTCTTCCTTACTTCACCTCTACGCCTTGCAGGTTGTACATCTTCCCGTCACGCATGATCAGCACCTGCCCATCACGCATAATCTTGCTGCTGTGCAGCTCGCCGGCTTGCAACGCATCCACGCCTGTCTCGCTGGAGGTGGTGAACGCTATTGTCTTCTCATCCAGCGTTGTGCCGTTGCCATCCTTGGCGGTGATCGTCAGGTCATATGATGTACCTTCTTCCAATCCTGTCACGGTGAACGCGAATCCTGCCGCCTGCGCAGCATTGTTGCGTGCCGGAGCACCAAAGGCGATCTGCGTCAGCTGACCGTTGGCGTTGAAGATCAGCGTGCAGACCATATTGCCGTTCTTATCTTTGATCACCAACTCGTATGTAGCTGCATTCTCCACTGCAGGCCAAACGACATCCGCGGTGGTCGCTGTCGGTTCAACTTTCACTTCGGTCGTTTCTGTTTTGCTTGCGCCTATAGGACGAACGTCATATACTCCCCAGAAATCGTGCATCTTGTAGGTATTGAGATAATCAGCCGGTACGTAGATGATTGTGCTATAATCCAAGTTCTCGAATGCACCATTGTTTACTGTAGGCGGACGCATGCTGTAGCAGGTTATTGTTTCTATTGCTGTGCAGTCGTAAAAAGCATATTCTTCAATTACCTTAACAGAAGTTCCCAAAGTGACAGAGGTCAAACTGCTGCAATAACAGAAAGCACCATCTCCAATACTTGTGACGCTATTGGGAATCGTCACAGAGGTCAAACCGCTGCAACCACTGAAAGCATAATCTCCAATGCTTGTGACGCTATTAGGAATCGTCACAGAAGTCAAACTGCTGCAACCAGAGAAAGCGCTATTTCCAATGCTTGTGACGCTATTAGGAATAACTACGTTGGTTACGGCTACATCATTAATAAACAAGGAATAGGAATAAGATACTTGACCTGGAGTCCATGATTTATTTAACCATTCTTCCATTGTTCCGGAAATATATATATTGTCTATTTTACAACCAGAGAAAGCATTTTGTCCTATGCTTGTGACACTATTGGGAATAGTCACAGAGGTCAAGCTGCTGCAATTATAGAAAGCATACTCTCCAATGCTTGTGACGCTATTGGGGATGGAAACAGAGGTCAAACCGCTGCAACCAGAGAAAGCCCATTCTCCAATGCTTGTGACGCTATTACCAATCGTCACAGAGGTCAAACTGCCGCAACCACAGAAAGCATGACCTCCAATGCTTGTAATTTCATCACCCAATATATATTCAGTTACCTGTTCTCCAAATATTGATTTTATGTTAGGATTGTACTCATAATCTTTTCCTACAATGGTATTTGAGTTCAAGGTCACAGAGGTCAAACTGCTGCACCTATAGAAAGCATAATCTCCTATGCTTGTGACGCTATTGGGAATCGTCACAGAGGTCAAACCGCTGCATCCTGAGAAAGCTTTCTTTCCAATGCTTATGATGCTATTGGGAATCGTAATAGAGGCCAAACCGGTGAAACCAGAGAAAGCATAATCTGCAATGCCTGTGACGCTATAGGAAGTGCCTTCATAACTAACCGATGCAGGAATGACTACATTACCACTAATCACACCAGTGGCAGCGGCATTGGCAATCTTAACTTTCAGTTTTGCTGCCATTCCATTCGGGTTCTCATCCGTAGGTGAAACGCAAGGCAGGATACCTACCGAGGTCCAGTTCTGCTGGATATCGAAACCGATACCGAACTCGTCAGCCCAAGTGCACTCCGGGATAAGCTCACGGAGGATTTGGATCTCATACTTATCGCCGACACCTTCGCTTGCACCAACAGGCTGTTGACCTTCACCGATCATAGCTCCCCAGAAGTTGCTCTCGTCACCTATGATAGCAGGATCGCTCCAGAGCCAGCCTGTGCCACCAACTTCGCCCCACCATTTCCATACGGAAGGATTGTAGTTGTTGGGGGCACCAGCAGCGATGAGCGCGGTCTCCAGCATAATATCCGTGTTGGCATCGGTGAACTCATCGCCGTAGCCTCCGGTAGCATCGCTGTTGTCGGTGTCAATGAAAACGTGGAACGGAACCCATTCGGTGTCATCAATCTCATCCATGTTAGGCTCAACGAGGATGTAGATATACTTGGCATCCGCAAAAACCTTTACACTCTTCAATCCGAGCATTGAGGCATCGGCAGGGCACGTTGCCGATGCGACGAACTCTTGAGGAAGGGCCTCCCAGTCGGCGAGGCTGTTATCATTTACTGATATTTCACCACTAAAACAGACTTCTGCTGTCTTGTCAGTCTTGTTGAGGTTGTAATACAAATCGCCAATCTTTGTTCCATCGGCGAACATTGTTCCTACGCTTGCCACTATGGCAAACAGGAAAAGTAATAATTGTTTTTTCATAACGATAAAATTTTATTGGTTATTTAACAAATTTCAATAATTGCGGAACAATTTTCATAATTCCTCCTAACGTCAAATCGGTCACACTACCAACAAGGCCTGAAACTGTCCCTTGAATTGTCCATTCAAGAATATTGGTCCAAGTAATATCTTTTTTTAATGCTTCTTTAGCTGTTTTTAATTCGTTATCCACTTTATTCTCGTCATACACAGCTTTCAACAGATGTTCATAATCTTCTATCCTAATTACAAGTACTTCGTCATTAAATGAATGATCTATCATTCTTCCTTCTCTTTTCAGAATGGATGATATATACATTCTCAGCATAACATCTTCTACCTGAAACATTATTTTCTTGTCCTCTCCCCTCAATTGACAGTTTGCTAATAATGTCCGCACTTTCTCCTTGTACTTTTCCTCGTTATAATCATTGTTTTTCAAAGCAGACTCATAACGAAGGCGCTTGATTTTGGATTCAGGAATCCTCATTATTAGACTCAAATCGTAATTGCTCTTCCCTTTATATTTAGGGAGTTCTATGATTTTTCCGAACAAATACACTTCAAAATCATTCTTGTTCATTGATCCAAATCCTCTTTCCAAGTAGAGATTCAGTACTTTTTCGAGTTCCATAAGAGATAATATTTTATTTCGCCTACTCACTTATGGCTTTTCGGCTTCCTCCATTGCCTTTTATTATTGTTATTAATACTAGCTTTATCCGTTTTCGGACGTGTTTCGATGCATTATCGGGGGCTTATCGCATCCCACTGCACCTTATATATACTATGTATATATTTCGTGATTATCAATACATGTTTTTAGCATCTCTGTTTCCGACCGCAAAGTTACTGCTTTTTTCTTATATTTGCAAAGTCCATTTTGGTCCTTTTTGCGTGGGTATAGTGTCAACGAGGTTGTAGGAGACCCTTACTCTTCCTATACCCACACAAAAAACGTGAGGCTTGTTAGCTTCAATCTGGAACTTCGAGGAATTCTGGACTACCTAATATGACCAAATATCTACAGAACAAGGCTCACGTAACGTGAGCAGAAAGCCTTGTTCTTGGTCATATTGGTTCGAAAGTGTCCAGTTTTCGAAGTTCCAAGTACGTAGCTGTAGTGCTTTATCTTGGTGCTCGCTTGCACCGATATGTTACCCTTTCTTTTCCGTCCCGGGCAATAGACGGCTGCGTTATATTCTCCGCAGCAGAGATTAGCGGTTATGATAGGTCTCTAATGCTTTCTCTCATACAAAAGGATTTTATCTTTGTCAACATATGGTCGGCCGAAACTCATAAGTCCGTCTTCTGATACCACATCTACCGTGCGACCAAGTTTCTCTTCCAAATCGCACATCATGCCAAAGTATTTCATTCCGATAGGACGTGAATAATCCAACGACACCGACTAGGCATAAAAACATTTACGATTTACCATTTATTATGGTCGTTTACTTTTCCACATGCAAAGTTACAACATTTTTTTGATATTTGCAAATAAATCTGCTGAAAACAATGTATTTTTCAAAAAAATCACAAATCTCTTGCAAATGTCATTTTTTTTTTGTACCTTTGTAGGTCAAATGTGTGCGTGCGCCTATGGGCGTATAGTACGAGAGAGCACAACACATTGATTTGCAATTATGGAAAACAACAGATATATCGTTTCGGCACGAAAGTACAGACCCACCACGTTTGAGAGCGTGGTAGGGCAACACGCGCTCACGGAGACCCTGCGTAACTCTATCCGCCAAGGTAAGTTGGCACACGCGTACCTGTTCTGCGGCCCGCGTGGCGTAGGCAAGACCACCTGTGCGCGCATCTTCGCCAAGACTATCAACTGCCAGACCCCGACCGCCACACACGACGCCTGCAACCAGTGCGAGTCGTGCACAGCGTTCAACGAGCAGCGGTCGTTCAATATCCACGAACTGGATGCCGCGTCCAACAACAGCGTGGAGGATATTCGCAACCTGATCGACCAGGTGCGTATACCGCCGCAGGTAGGCAAGTACAGCGTGTATATCATCGATGAGGTGCACATGCTGAGTGCCGGTGCGTTCAACGCCCTCCTGAAGACGCTCGAGGAGCCGCCCTCGTACGCTATTTTCATCCTCGCCACAACCGAGAAGCACAAGGTGCTGCCTACTATCCTGAGCCGCTGCCAGGTGTATGATTTCCAGCGAATAACCGTAGCGGATATCATTGCACACCTGCAGTACGTGGCTGCGCAGGAAGGTATATCTGCCACCGAGGACGCACTGAACGTTGTGGCACAGAAAGCCGACGGAGGCATGCGTGACGCACTGAGTATCTTCGACCAGCTTGTAGCGTTCTGCGGCGATACGCTGACCTACGAACGCGCTATCGAGGTGCTGAACGTGCTGGATACCGAGTATTACTTCCGCCTGACGGATATGTGCCTCAAGAGCGATGTCAAAGGCGCACTGCTCCTGCTGAACGAGGTGCTGAACAAAGGCTTCGATGCAGCGAACTTCGTGAGCGGCTTTGCCAAACACCTCAGAGACGTGCTCGTGGCGCACGACACCGCAACCATACAACTCATCGAGACGAGCGACGCTATCCGCCAGCACTACAAGCAGCAGGCGGCATACACGCCCGCCGTGTGGATATTCAAGGCACTGGACATCATTGTTGATGCCGAGACCGCCTACCGCACCTCGAAGAACAAACGGCTGACCGTTGAACTCATGCTTATCCGGCTGGCTAATATAGCTGCCCCGGCACAACCCGCAACCAAAGAAGCACTACCTGCACCGCAGGTTACTGCCCAAGCGGCTAAACCGGCACCACAAAACGCTCAACCTGCTCAAACACTCAACCCATCAAACACTCAAACGTTCAAACCATCTAACGCTCAACCTGCACAGGCAGCGCCGCAGATGCCGCAGATGCCCAATATACCCAATATACCCAACCTGCCGAACATCCCATCCCTTGGAGCTCTGTCAGGCAAAGCCGGTCAATCTTCTGTCAGCGATAGAGGTCTGTCTTCTCTCAGCGATAGAGGTCTGTCAGGCGAAGCCGGTCAAAATACGCAGCGTAACACCCCTTTTACGGCAGACCAACTTAACGGCGCGTGGGTTGGTCTGAAATCGACGTTCAAAAAAGAACAGCGCCTCGTGGCTATGCTTGACGCGCACCGACCACGACTGATTGACGACCATACAGCACTCATAACCTTCGTCAACCCCTGGCAGGAAGAAGAGTTCAAGAAGTTCAGCCGGCAGATACTGACTATCCTGCGCAACAACCTGCAGAACGACACACTGCTCCTGCAAACCGTGGTGGCGGAGAACATGGCACCCAAACGCGCGTACACCGCCGAGGAGAAATACCGCGTGCTGCAAGAGCAGAACCCCTACCTCGCTGAGTTCAAAAAGCAGTTTGACATGCTGCTGGAATAGGATAAATAGTCGAAAGTCGAAAGTCAATAGTCGAAAGTCGAAAGTCGAAAGTCGAAAGTCGATAGTCGAAAGTCAATAGTCAAAAGTCGAAAGTCGAAAGTCGAAAGTCAATAGTCGAAAGTCGAAAGTCGAAAGTCAAAAGAATAGAAAACAGAACTATATGAAGCACATTTACTTACTTGCAACCTGTTTGTTATCTCTCAGTCTGTCAGCCGCACCGCTACGGTTCGCGGTAATGACCGACACGCACGTTGAGGCACCGGAGATAGTGTACGACACCCTGCAGACAGTGGACAGCCTGACGCTACGCGATACAACCATACTCGTTCCGCGAGCCACAGAAGGCGAAGCACTGCAGGCACTGGCTATATGCGCACAGGACGTTCGTAATCAGCAGGTGGATTTTATACTTCACGCCGGCAATATGACCAACAACGGCGACTCACTCGAACTGGTGCAGGTTCGCAGACTGCTGGACGCAACCGAACTGCCGTACTATGTCACCACCGGCAATCATGAGACGCAACGCAGCCGCTCGGCACTGCAGGACGTAAAAGCAGTGTTCGACTCCGCACGGTTCATGCTCAGCACCAACGGGTTGCTCTTCCTCGGTCTGAACAACGGACCGGTCATGCGCGCCTCTGACGGACACTTTGCTCCGCAGGACACACTCTGGATGCGTCAGTGGCTGGACTCGCTGGGCACACAGCCGACCTTCGTGATCACACACATGGCACCGCGCAAAGAGGAGGTAGACAACTGGTACGATCTGACAAACATCTTGCGCCAATATAACACCCAAGTTATTATCAGCGGCCACCACCACGTGAACGAACATATAGTAACAGACGGTATCGACAACGTGCTCTGCCGCTCAATGCTGCCTGACGAAGAAGGACACATAGGCTACACTATCGTTGAGATTGACGAAACGACCATCCGCTTCATCGAGCGCGTACTGCCCGGCGTGAATGCCGCTCCCACCAACAGGACAGGCAGCGAGCGTCCCTGGCTCAACCTCCCGCTCAAGCGCCGCACATTCGCAGACCCCGACACCACTCTGCTGCCCTCCTACGCCGTGAACGACAGCGACTCGCTCGTGGTGCGCGAGTGGCAACGCCAACTGCCTGCACCTATCTACGCCACACCTGCCGAACGCTACGGACGCATATACGTGGGCGACGACAACGGCACGTTCTATGCCTTCGACATAGCCAACGGACGTATCCTATGGCGTTACAAGACCAACGGACGAATAGTCGGTTCGGCTGACGTCAAGGACGGACGAGTAGTGTTTGCCAGCGCCAACGGCACGGTGTACTGCCTGGCTGTGGATAACGGCAAACCGCTGTGGAGGCAGAAGTTAGGCAAGCCCGTGACAGGCTCCGTAACCATTGACGGCAGTAACGTGTATGTCGGCAGCTCGGATAGTTGCTTCTATGCCCTCAAACTCATGACAGGCGCACCCGTATGGACGTACAGAGGATTGGGCAACTACTGCATCGCCAAGCCGATAGTGTATAAGAACAAGATCTATTTCGGAGCCTACGACGGCAACTTCTACGCTCTGGACAAACGCAAAGGCAAACTGCTGTGGCGCTGGAGCAACGACTCAACCGACTATCGTCTGTCGCCTGCAGCAGTCACACCGTGCGCAGACGCCGCACGCGTCTATTTTGCTGCACCCGACGGCTACCTGACTGCACTGCGCACCGACTCGGGCACAGTAAGTATCCGCACCAACCGCTGGGCGGTACGCGAATCGATCGGCATGAAGGACAGTATCCTCTACGCCAAGACGACCAACGACACGATCATTGCCATCAACCTCAATGCCGACACGCTGCTATGGGCTACCGCAGCCGATTACGGTTACGATTGCGCGCCCACACAACTAATGGCGGACGGCAGCACACTGTTCTTTACTACCAAGAACGGCCTGGTGACCGCCCTGGACGCACTGACCGGCGAGCGCAAGTGGCAACACAAACTTGGCAACAGTCTGCTCACCACACCGTGTACACTGGGCGACACAGCGCTGGTGGTAGCGTCCACCGACGGAACGATAGCCCTGCTGCGCAAGCGTGCACCTATACCCATGGATACACTGGGTCTGCCTATCGACTCGCTGATGATAGACTCGCTGATGATCGACACGCTGATGATCGACACGCTCACCTTACCCACCGACACGATTGCCCACTAACCATGCGTATCGCTTTTACCACCGAACTGCCTGCCGAAGGACTGACACGCCTGCAAGGGCACGACTTGTATGTTCCGCTCAACGAGGCAGAGATACTCGTCAGCACCTTCGACAAACGCGTGACAGCAGCGATGATAGCGTCTGCACCTGACTTGAAACTGATAGCCAACTTCGGCGCAGGATTCAACAATATCGACCTCGACGCCTGCCGCCGGCGTGGCATACGCGTGACGAACACACCGCAGCCCGTGATCGAGCCGACAGCCGAACTGGCCTTCGCGCTGATGATCGATATAGCAAGGCGCGTCAGCGAGTTCGACCGCACACTGCGCAACGGCACGTGCCAGCCAATGGCGGTGATGAACAACCTTAGCCACTCGCTGTACGGCAAGACACTGGGGATAATCGGTTTGGGGCGTATCGGACAGTCGCTGGCGCGGCGAGCCGTAGCAAGCGGAATGCAAATAATCTACCACAACCGCCACCGCCTGCCCGAAGCCATCGAGCAGAAGTACGAGGCACGTTATGTGGACTTTCAGACCCTGCTGCAGGACAGCGACTTCGTATCGCTGAACCTACCCTACACACCCGAGGTGCACCACCTGATAGGCAAACAGGAACTTGGCATGATGAAACGCACCGCCTACCTTATCAATACCGCGCGCGGTGCGCACGTGGACGAACAGGCACTCGTTGAGGCTCTGCAGTCAGGAATCATCGCCGGTGCAGCACTGGATGTATATGAACGCGAACCACAGATAACGCCCGAACTGCTCACTATGCCGAACGTAGTGCTCTCACCGCACACCGGCACAGGCACCTGGGAAGGTCGCATAGCGATGTGCGAAAATGTAGCAGATAACATCCTGGCATATGTGAACAGCGATTATAAAAAAATGAATATAATAGTATGAACAAGTTATGAACTATAATCGAATCTTAAGAAAAATACATTAATATATGCCTCGT
>CALZOG010000051.1 GCA_945827635.1 uncultured Bacteroidales bacterium | reverse complement strand
TACTATATAATACTATGTATTATATACTTTTTGTATCATTTTTCCTCTCAAACAAATGTCCAAAATCCTCGTTTTTGCGGCTTAATACGCGCAATTTTGGCACACACAAACACCATAAAACGCTAAAACAGCCTAACAACAAACTTTTTTTTACGAAAAATTTGCAAATGTCATTTTTTTTTCGTATCTTTGTGCCCGCTTTATAAATACGCATGAAAACGAACATTCTAAGCACACTTAGCACAAATATGGATTTAACGAATCAAGTTATCGCCGTGGTAGGATTAGGTTATGTGGGCCTGCCACTAGCGATTGAGTATGGCAAGAAGTACCGGGTTATCGGTTTTGACATTTTCGAGCCGCGTGTAGCGGAGTTGCAAGCAGGCAAAGATCACACCTTGGAAGCCGACCTTGTCGGCATGAAGCAGGCGCGCGACCTGTACGAAACAACCAAAACAGTAGGCTTGACGCTCACTTCGGACATCAGCGAGCTGAAGCAGGCGAACACGTACATCGTGACCGTTCCCACGCCTATCGACCGCTTCAACACCCCAGACCTCAAACCGCTGCTCAGCGCCAGCGAACTGATAGGCAAGACGCTCAACCGTGGCGACATAGTCATCTACGAGTCAACCGTTTACCCGGGATGCACCGAGGAGGATTGTGTGCCTGTACTGGAGAACTTCTCGGGGCTGAAGTTCAATCAGGACTTCTACTGCGGCTACTCGCCGGAACGTATCAACCCGGGTGACAAAGTGAACACGCTCACGAAGATCAAGAAGATAACCTCCGGCTCAACGCCCGAAGTAGCAGATATAGTGGACGCACTTTACAACAGCATTCTGGAGAACGGCACGCACCGCGCACCGAACATGAAAGTGGCCGAAGCCGCCAAAGCCGTGGAGAACAGCCAGCGCGACGTGAACATCTCCTTCATGAACGAGCTTGCCCTGATCTGTGACCGCGTGGGCATAGACACGAACGACGTGATAGAGGCAGCCGGCACAAAGTGGAACTTCCTGAAGTACCGTCCGGGACTCGTAGGAGGGCACTGCATCTCTGTGGACCCGTACTATCTCGCTCACAAAGCCAAAGCTCTGGGTTACGACCCGCAGGTTATACTGTCCGGACGTGCGGTGAACAACTCCATCGCGAAGTTCATTGCCGACAAGACGCTCAAACTCATGATCCAAAAGGACCACAAGATCAAGGACTCGAACGTACTGATCCTCGGTGTGACCTTCAAGGAGAACTGCCCCGACTGCCGAAACACCAAGGTCGTGGACATTGCTACCGAGTTGGAGGACTTTGGTTGCCGCGTGGATATCTACGACCCGTGGGCTTCGCCCGAGGTCGTTCGTCACGAGTACGGCAAGGAACTGATAGCAGCCGTTGACCCCGCGAAGAAATACGAGGCCATTGTTGCATGCGTCAGCCACAACCAATTCATGACATTTGATTTCAAGAAATACCGCGACCAAGGCGCCGTGATCTTCGATGTCAAAGGATTTGTCCCCCGCGACCTCGTGGATGCAAGGCTCTAATCAGTCAGCCAAGTCTGTCTGACACACACAAACACACTAACAATATGCACATAGCAGTAGCAGGCACAGGATACGTAGGCTTGAGTATAGCCACACTTCTTGCGCAACACAACAAGGTAACTGCCGTGGACATCCTCCCCGAAAAGGTCGAGATGCTCAACCGCAGGCAGTCGCCTATACAGGACGAGTATATCGAAAAGTATTTAAGCGGTCAGCAGTCAGCGCCTGACGGTCAGCCTATCCGTTTGGACTTCACCGCCACCTTGGATGCCGAATCGGCGTACAAGGATGCCGAGTTTGTAGTTATAGCAGCGCCTACTAACTACGATCCGCAGCGTAACTACTTCGACACCTCGGCGGTAGAAGCGGTTATTCGTCTGGTCATGGCCGTCAATCCCGACGCGTTCATGGTGATCAAGTCCACCGTTCCCGTGGGCTACACCGAGCATATCCGCCGGCAGACAGGCAGCCGTAATATCCTGTTCTCGCCGGAGTTCCTGCGCGAGAGCAAAGCGTTGTACGACAATCTGTATCCCTCGCGGATCATTGTTGGTACTGACTTCAGCGACGAACGACTCACGAATGCCGCCCATCGGTTCGCAGCCTTGCTCCAACAGGGCGCAATCAAGCCGGACATCGACACGTTGTACATGGGCTTTACCGAGGCGGAGGCTGTCAAACTCTTCGCCAACACCTACCTCGCTCTGCGCGTCAGTTTCTTCAACGAACTGGACACCTACGCCGAGATGAAAGGACTCAGCACCCAGAAAATCATTGAAGGTGTGTGCCTCGACCCGCGTATCGGCACGCAGTACAACAACCCCTCGTTCGGCTACGGCGGTTACTGTCTGCCGAAAGATACCAAACAACTGCTCGCGAACTATCAAGATGTGCCTGAGAACCTCATTGGCGCTATAGTCGAGAGCAACCGCACACGCAAAGACTTCATTGCCGACCGAGTGCTTGCCAAAGCCGGGTACTACGACTATTACCACCGCGGCGACTTCGATGCCTCACAAGAGCACTCATGCACGATTGGCGTCTATCGGCTCACCATGAAAGCGAACTCCGACAACTTCCGGCAGTCGAGTATTCAGGGTGTGATGAAACGTATCAAGGCAAAAGGTGCCACAGTTATCATCTACGAACCGACACTCGAAAACGGATCAACCTTCTTCGGCAGCAAGGTTGTCAACAACCTCGACGAGTTCAAGCAGCAGAGCCAGGCAATCATTGCCAACCGCTATGAGACCTGCTTGGACGACGTGAAGGACAAAGTTTACACACGAGATATTTACATGCGGGATTGATTCTGCAAAACAATAATTCTGCAAACAGCAATTTTGCGATCAATAAATTCTGCGAAAATCAAACACTATATGAATAAGATACGAACAGCCCTACTGCTGATGTTTCTGCTGCCGCTGGTGTATGCCATGGCACTAACCGACCAGCAAGTTGTTCAGACAGCGCTGAACCTGCATGCGCAAGGTCTGACGGAGATGGATATAGCCAAGCAACTGCTCAAGAGCGGTGCAACGGTTGAGCAGCTGCAGCGTCTCAGCCAGCAGATGGGTGCCATGCAGCAGTCAAACAACGGTCTGAACAATCTGAGCCAGCAGACGCTGACTCTCCGTCAGAACAACGGGGAGATGTTATCAGCCGGTGAGCAGTCGCCCGACGGCACGCAGCCGATGTTCAACGCACAACTGTTGAGCCTGGAGGCACAGAAGAGCCGCGTGTTCGGGCAGGACATTTTCCGTACGCCCGATGCGCAGTACCAGCCGAACATGAACCAGGCGACGCCGAAGAACTACACACTGGGCGCAGGCGATGAGGTTATCATTGACATCTTCGGTGCAGGGCAACTGAACATCCGCTCTGTCATTAGTCCGGACGGTACAATCACGATTGACGGTTACGGTCCAGTTCAACTGGGCGGGCTAACGATCATCGAGGCTACCCGCCGGCTGAAGAACACTATCGGCAAACGTTACCAGGGCAGTCAGATCATGCTCAGTCTGGGGCAGACGCGCACAATCACCGTGAACGTCATGGGCGAAGTAACCACACCGGGCTCCTACCAGTTGTCCGCCTTCGCCAATGTGATGAACGCACTGTACATGGCGGGTGGTGTGACCGAGAAAGGTACACTGCGTGCCATACGAATATTCCGTCAGAACCAACTGCTCAGTCAGGTGGACCTGTACAGTTACCTGATGGACGGCGTACTGGACGGCGATGTGCGACTGGAAGATGGCGACGTGATCATCGTGAACACCTACAGCGCACTCACCTGCATCGACGGCAAGGTAAAACGACCGATGTACTACGAGATGAAACCTGACGAGACACTTGATCGCTTGCTATACTTCGCAGGCGGATTCAGCGGCGAGGCTTATACCGATGCTGTACGAGTGATGCGTAAGAACAACGGAGCGCAATCCGTACATACCATCCGCAATGCCGACTTCGGTTCGTTCCGCCTCATGGACGGCGACTCGATTGATGTGGCAGCTATCCTGCCGCGACTCAAGAACACCGTGGAGATTCAAGGTGCAGTGTTCCGCCCGGGGTTCTACGGTCTGGACAAGAACGTCACGACAGTCAGCAGTCTGGTAGCTGCAGCCGATGGGCTGAGCGAAGATGCGTCTGCCACCCGCGCCGTACTCTACCGCATGCAACTCAACCGCACATACCTCGCCCTGGCTATTGATCTGCAAGGCATACTCGCCGGCACAACTGAAGATATACAGCTGCGCAACGAAGACCAGCTATTTGTACCTTCTCGCAAGAACGAATTGGAGAATCTGTATGTAGTTATTCACGGCGAGGTTTATCAGCCTGACACTTTTGCGTACGCCCACAACGAGAGTGTGGAAGACCTGATTCTTCGTGCCGGCGGTTTGACCGAAAAAGCCTCGGTGAGCAAGGTGGACATCGCTCGCCGCGTGATTGACCCGAAGGCAAAAGAGGAGATGCAGATCAAGACGCAACTGTTCACCGTTGAACTCAACGACAGCCTCGGGCTGAACGACCACGGTTTCCTGCTTGAGCCGTACGACGAAGTGTTCGTTCGCCGCAGCCCGGCGTTCGGTCAGCAGATGAACGTGCGTATTCAGGGTGAGGTGCTGTTTGAAGGCACATATACGATGAAGACGCAGGACGACCGTCTGTCGGACCTGGTGCTGCAAGCCGGAGGATTGAGCAGTCACGCCTACACCACCGGTGCGCGACTGCAACGGCGCATGACACCCGAGGAGAAACTGCGCCGCGACCAACTGCTCAAGATCAACCGTGCTGCATCCGCCAGAGACAGTGTGAACATTGACAAATTGGATCTCGGTGAGACCTATTGGGTGGGTATTGATTTGGCGGAAGCCCTCGCTAACCCGGGCAGCGATGAAGATATCACACTGCGTGAAGGCGATGTACTGATTATTCCTACCGTCAACAACACGGTCAAAATCAACGGCGAGGTGCTCTACCCGAACACCGTAAGTTTCATTCATGGCAAGAACGCCCGCTACTACATCAATCAGGCAGGCGGCTACAGCAATCGTGCACGCCGCAGCAAGGCATATATCATTTACGCCAACGGCAAGGTTCATCCCACCTTTGGCGGCAAGGTACAACCGGGCTGCGAGATTGTAGTGCCCAGCAAGCCCGAACGCCAACCGAGTAGCGCAGCTCAATGGGTTAGTATAGCCTCCGCCAGTGCTTCTCTTGCCAGCGTTGCCGCCACACTGACCACACTTATTATCAACGCAACGAAGAACAACTAATACTTCAAGTGACAGTTCTTCAGGCAAATAACAAATTCCGATAAGATGGAAGAGACCAATAATAGACCCAATGATACGCAGCCGCAGGGCATAACCGCCATTGACCTTTTCAAGACACTATGGCAACGCCGGAAAGTGTTCTACTTGGTACTGCCTGTTACATTTGTGCTGGCATCGGCATTCATTCTGAGCGTGCCCAGGTATTACACCTGTGAAGTGGCACTTGCTCCCGAAACAAGATCGGTCACCTCGTCCAGTTCACTGTTGGCACTTGCCTCCTCGTTCGGCTTTGACCTCAAAAGCATGTCGAACGAAGATGCACTCTACCCCACGCTGTACCCGATGATTGTCGAGTCACCGAATTTCCTCATTACCCTGTTTGATACACCGGTTACAACTGCTGACGGCGAATTCAAAGGTACATATTATGAGTACCTGAAGACCAAACGCAGAATATTTTTCCTCAAGCGCTGGAAATACAAGTTGAAGAGCATGGTTTCCCAAAAAGAGAAGGAGCCTGTTGCTCAAATCGCTGCAAGCAAGAACGCCAATGAGGTATTCAATCTGAACAAAGAAAAATGGGCGGTTATCAACATTATGCAGAGCGACATTGTTTGTACCATCGGCACCAAAACAAACGTCATTAACTTCAGCGTAACGGCACAGGACAAAATGGTATGTGCCATTATGGCGGACTCGGTATGCGCAGCACTGCAGGCGTTCATTACGGACTACCGCACTATCAAGAATAGGATTGATATCCGGTACTACGAGAAAGTGATGCAAGACTCATACCTGGACTACCAGCACGCCAGCGAGCAATACGTACGCTACATGGACAGCCACAAGGATATGAATCTGGAGCAGTATCGCATCGAAGCTCTGAACCTGGAGAACGAAATGCAGCTCAAGTATTCTGCCTATTCGTCGTTCCAGAAGCAGTATCTGGCAACACAGGCCCGGATGCAGGAAAATACTCCCGTGTTCACCGTACTCAAGTCTGCGTCTATCCCGCTCAAGGCGACTGGTCCGAAACGAATGGTGTTCGTTCTGGCAATGCTGATCCTGGCTACCGGAATCACCTGTTGCGTACTATGCAGACATCAGTTACTGCTGATGATTACCTCCAACAACGACTGATAACCCGCATTCATTCGTGACTTCTCAGCAGCGCATCATAGTAAACACGGCGGCACAGTACACACGCACCATTATCAACGTGTGCCTGTCACTCTACTCCACACGGCTCGTTCTGGCGGCTTTGGGGCAGACTGACTTCGGCATCTACAGTGTCGTGGCGGGTATTGTATCCATGCTCTCATTTGCTACGAACGCGCTGGTGAGCACAACCCAGCGATATCTTTCTTTCTATCACGGTACAGGTGATCGGGAAAAGGTCTTTCAGGTGTTCGGGAATAGCGTACTGCTGCATCTGCTGATTGCCGCAGGACTGCTATGTATCTTTGCCGTACTCTATAGGCCTGTCATTCACCGTTTCCTGCTTATTGAACCCGAACGTATTAATGCCGCCGAGTGGGTATATTTTGCCACCGTAATGATGCTTTGCTTATCGTTTGTTACAGCCCCGTTCAGAGCATTGTTTATCGCAAGAGAGAATATCGTTTATATTTCCGTTATTGATGTTACGGAAGGCGTACTGCGACTACTGGTAGCCGTTTTCCTGACATACATCGCCCATTACGACAAACTGATAACCTACGCATGGCTGTTGGTGGGCATTGCGCTGTTTGATTTGCTGGCATACGCCGTTTATTCATTATCCCGCTACGAAGAGTGCCATCTGCCGCGCATCCGCGAATGGAACAGGGAGTATATTGCCAGGTTGAGCGTGTTTGCAGGTTGGACTATGTATTCCACCGCTTGTATCATTGCCCGCACCCAGGGTATTGCTGTTCTACTCAACCGCGCATTCGGCAGTGCGCTGAACGCTACGTACGGCATAGCGCTGCAGGTGAATGGTGCCACAGCGTTTATTGCGCAATCTATTGCCAACTCCATGAGCCCGCAGATTGTCAAAGCTGCCGGACAGGGATTGCAGGCAAAAGTGCTGAACTTGTCACAGGCGGCAAGCAAATATGCAGTAACTCTGTTCTCGCTGATTGCAATACCTCTCATTGCTGAAATGGAAACAGTTCTGCACATATGGCTCGGTAACCCGCCCGAATACACTACCGTTTTCTGTCAGTTTATTCTCATCAGTTGTATTTGCGACCAAATGACTATGGGACTGACTATTGCCAATCAGGCAACGGGCAAAATCAAGTACTACTCACTCATTATCAACACCATCAAACTGCTTACTCTCCCGGCAGCATTTATATGCCTGCACGCCGGACTTCCTTGTACTTCGGTTATGTGGTGTTACTTGGTTTTCGAATGTATCTGCGCAGCCATCCGGCTCCCGTATATCAAGATTGTTCAAGGGCTATCAATTAGGAACTATTTCCGTACGGTCATCTGCAGAGTGATTGTACCCATTGCTGTCAGTACAGCCTATTGCATAGGTGTTATCCGGTACGTACAGAGCGATTACCGGCTGATTTTGACCGTGGCAGGATCGGCTGTCCTGTACTCGGCATGTGCGTATCTGATTGTCCTGAACAAGGACGAAAAGCAAATGCTGCAGCATATTTTAACAAGAAGATAAGACTCATGAGCTTAAGTTCTATAAAACAACGGATTGTATATCTCCTGTCAGTGGTTATTCCTACTGGCAAGGTGGTGGCATTCAAGTCTTCACCTGATTACTCCGACAATCCCTACGCCTTGTACAAAAGCATGCTTGTTCATCCTGCTTTTGTGGGCTTCCGGTTTGTATGGTTCGTTGAAGACTGCCACGACAATCAGGTCATCCGGGCAATCAAGGCGGACAATCCCTCAGTTATCATACCGGTCGGTTCGCTGCAGCAATGGAGGTATCTGCTCAGGGCGAAATACCTCATTTACTCCCACTCTTTCTACGACAGCTATCACTTCTTCGGCAGAAGGAAGCGCGTCAACCTTTGGCATGGAACAGGATACAAGAAAGTGGGTATTGACAACAATGAAACACCCGTTAATTCGGACTTTCTCGTAACTACCAACACCACGTGGCAACGGTATCTAGCTCATTCATTCAATCTGCCGGTTGAGAATGTGTGGGTCACAGGCGAACCGCGTACGGATCTGATGTTCACACCTACCGATTTCTTCCAGAAAATGCACATTGACCCGACGGCATACAAGAACATAGGAATATGGTTGCCCACGTTCCGGAAACATATACTCATGGGTTTTACCGAGGGGCAATACAACGAGTCCGAACTGGCGGGATTCAGCATGGCGCAATTGACTGAATTGGATACTTTCTTACAGCAGATACATGGCTTGCTGATTATCAAATTACACATTTACGATAAGTTACAGCAAGCTATTTTCCCCGACTTCAGGAATATTATCATCGTTAAACCGGAGGATTTTCATAGCCAGTTGTATCCCCTTTTGGGTGCCATGGACTACCTGATTACCGATTACTCGTCTGTCAGTTTTGATTTCGATATACTCAACCGTCCGATGGCTTTTGTCATTAATGACATGAAGCAATACGTGGACCATCGCGGCTTTTACGAGAGGGATATTGAAGACAAACTTCCGGGAAAAGTGGTGAACACTCTGGATGATTTGAAAGACTTTTTGCGCGAGCCGGAGAAATACAAGGTTTATACACAGAACAGGTTTAACGATTACAAAGATGCCAATGTCTGCAACCGTGTGATTAACTGCATGCTAAATATTTGATGATCGTATAGTAATGATTAACAAGATACTAAATAGTCAGTTGGCATTGAACGTTATGGCGTTCATTCTCGTCAGTCATGCTGTTATCGTTCTGGATGCTTTCTGTACGATAGATCTGGCTGTATCCGCTCTTCGCTATCTTTTATTCTTCTATCTCGCATTCCTGTTCATCAGAAAAGCATTTAACAAGTTTGACCTGCTGTGGATGTTATTCTTTGTGTTCTTGCTGCTGACTACCGTTGTCGGACACGGCGCTTTGCCTAACGTCATTGGTCCCGGCATAGACGTTATGGCCATGATCATGATGTTCCAGATATTCAGAAAAAATATGCGGGGTGTCCTCAAGGCATTTACCATCGCACTATCATTCTTCATCTATCTGAATCTGGCATTACTGTTCATATATCCCGACGGTTTATGGATTGATCCCGTCAGTGGCAACGGCTATTTCCTGTTGAGCGGTAACTACAATGGTATGGGTGCACGATTCATATGCGCACTGACCACCAACTTGTTGCTGCTTAAAGATGGTATCCGGGCAAAAATAAATTTCTTCTGCCTGTTGGCCGCATCACTTGTTTCTGTGCTGAACGTACACTCCATGACATCTACAGTCTGCATTCTGATGCTTGTCACTTTGTGGCTAATGGCAGGTAGTAAATTGCACAAGAAACTGGTTATTGCATTCTTTATCTTTTATCTGCTCATTCAGTTATTTGTCGTATTCATGCTATCCGATCTGAGCAGCTTGACCGCTTTGGTGGATTTTATTGAGAATGTTCTTCACAAGGATTTAACGTTCACCAAGCGAACTTTCTTATGGGAGAGTTCCGCACGACTAATCTCTGAATCTCCGTTGATGGGATACGGCTACCACGACAAGGTTTGGAACGACCAAATGTTGGGAGGTCCGGGTGCACATAACTTTATTTACACCATACTTCTTTACGGCGGCTATCCCTTGCTCATAATATTTGTCAGCATATTCATTGTCGCACTCAGGCGCTGTACCGCATTATTTGACCGGAACGATATGTCACGCCTTCTGTTAGGAGTCGGCACCCTCTTCTTCATGATGATTTTTGAGTATTACATATTCTTCCTGATTGCTTACATGTTAACACTCATATATTACTCCCCCGCACTGACTGTTAAACAACAACCCAAGAATGATACGAGTGCTCTACATACTTAACGCGACAGACAGGTTCGGCGGCGCAACAAAAGCCATAATGAATCTGCTGAATGGTATGAACAATATCATTCCATATTTCATTTTGCCTGACGACTCGGGAATAGCGGAAGTGCTACGCCGGAAAGGCATCGCGTATAGCGTGTTGAACTACAGAATGGCAGTATATCCGCCATTGAAGAGCCTGCAGGACTATCTGCTATTTCTGCCTCGCCTGTGCGGACGTATTTATCTGAACACACGCGCATCAAGACAAATTGAAGCAATTGCCCGAAACTTCAACGCGGATATCATTCACACCAACACCAGCGTAAATGATATCGGATACAGAGCTTCTCGCACACTCCATATGCCGCACGTCTGGCATATACGCGAGTATGGTATTCAGGATTTCGGTTTTCACCATTACCCCTGCCACTCGCTGTTCATGCGCAAGTTCAAGGCCGCTCAGTCATACACGATTTGCATTACAAAGGATATTCAGTGCTACAACGGTTTGCATAATTGGTCCGCCTCGCGTGTTATTTATGATGGAGTGCTTCATACCAGTCAGATATGCTTCTCTCCGATGAAAAAGAACTATTTCCTGTTTGCCGGCAGACTGGAGAAAGGGAAAGGTATTGAGGAACTTATCGAGGCGTATGGGATCTATACGGCAAAAACGGAATTGCCACATCCATTATGGATTGCGGGCGACACTCTGGATGCCGCATACAAAGACAAATTGTATGGAATTGTCAGCCATATGACCTGCAAGGACAATATACATTTTCTTGGCATGAGAAAAGATATATTAGACCTTATGCAGAACGCCATGGCACTCATTGTACCGTCTCGGGCGGAAGGCTTCGGATTCATCACAGCGGAAGGAATGTTTTCCGGAGCACTGGTTATCGGCAAAGATGCCTCCGGTACCAAAGAGCAGTTTGACAATGGTTATCATCTTACAAAACAGGAGATAGCACTCCGATACAGGACACAGGACGAACTTGTCGAACACATGCTACAGGTCAGCAGGCAGGGAATTGAACCTTACCTCCGGACCATCAAAGCGGGACAAAACGCAGCAGAACAGTTGTATTCTATCGAGAATCATCAGAGTGCTGTATGTCAGTTCTATTGTGAAATATGCAAGCATAACGGCAAATGAGAACGATATTACTATATTTGGGAAAGTTGTGGTCGTATATCACACCCCGCAAACTTTCATACTACTGCCAACGGGCAGCCGACTACCTGTACACGGGATACACTTCACGCCGGTTCAAGCATTGGGGCAAACACAGTATCGTACAAGGCAGATGGAGAGACTTATGCGGTGAGGAGTGTATCGAAGTGGGAGATGATTGTACGTTTTATCCGGATGTTGAACTTACCTCGTGGACGGAATACAAGGGAACGGAATTCCACCCTGCCATACGATTCGGCAACGGATGCACAATTCGTAACAGAAATCATATAACCGCTGTCGGCAGCATACGAATCGGCGACAACCTGCTCACAGGTAATGACGTCCTGATTAGTGACAACAACCACGGAAAGATTGACAAAACGGATTTGCTTATCCGCCCTCAAAACAGGAACATAACAACCAAAGGAGGCATAACCATCGGAAACAACGTGTGGATCGGTGAAAAAGCCGCCATACTGGGTAACGTCAGCATCGGTGACGGAGCAGTCATTGCCGCAAATAGCGTCGTAACGAAAGATGTTCCGTCATATAGCGTTGTAGCCGGAATTCCGGCAATTGTTATCAAGCAATTATAATTTGGGGAACAAATGAAACAATATTATATTTACATAGCAATGCTTCTCTTGCAGGTACAGATTACATGGGGGCAGGATACTATACGCATTATGACCATCAACATTGACCAAGGCGTGGACACGACTCTGCAATATATCGGAGAGGTGATCAAGTCTTATAATCCTGATTTGGTTTCGGTACAAGAAGTGGATATGTATCCGAAACGCCCAACTGCACCTCGACAAATCGGCAAGAACTTCATGGCTGAATTAGGCTATTTCGCAGACATGCAGGGAGTATTTGGCAAAGCATTTGATCACCCCGGAGGATGGGGCTACGGAGATGCCATACTGAGCAAATATTCATTTACAGAGTCTGTCTCAACTGTCTTGAAGCACCAGAAGAATACCGAACCGCGGCAACTTCTGCTGATACATACAAATATAAAAGGTAACGATATCTGTTTTGCCTCAACACACCTGTCCCATGAAAATAAAGCGAACAGGACAGACCAGTTGAAGCAAATTAGACAGATCATGCAACGCCGGAAAGAAAAAATCAAGTTCGTATGCGGCGATCTGAACTCGGACACATCTGAAAATCTTGTGCCGCATGTTATGAAACATTGGCGCGACGCCTTGCCTGAAAACGAAGGCACATTCTCATCCGCACACGGACAATGGCATTACAAAGCATACAAATACGATTACATTCTGTATAGATGCGCCATTGACAAGAAGGTCGAAGTAATACAAACCATTATCCGGTGCAATGAAGAGATAACCGACCATTGCATTTGCATTGCCGATGTTGTTATCCGCTAAAATCATATACATAGTTGACAAATAGGGAATAGACAACTTAATAAAAAAAATATAAATACGCTAAATTATGACAGCCAAGAAAAAAGCAAAAGTCATAGCATTTTATCTGCCACAGTTTCATCCCATTAAAGAGAATGACGAATGGTGGGGCAAGGGATTTACAGAATGGACGAATGTAGCTAAAGCTCGCCCGCTATTTTGCGGACACGAGCAGCCCCATATCCCTGCCGATTTGGGATTTTACGACCTGCGTATGCCACAGGTACGACAAGCGCAAGCTGACTTGGCTAAAGAAGCCGGCATTGATGGTTTTTGTTATTGGCATTACTGGCTTGGCAATGGAAAGCAACTACTTGAGCGCCCGCTACAGGAAGTGATTGAATCTAAGCAGCCGGATTTCCCGTTTTGCTTGGGGTGGGCTAATCACAGTTGGTTGAAGAAATTATGGAACAGCGAGATCTCACCCACAAACAGCCAAATGCTAATTGAGCAAACTTATTCCGGAATAGAGGATATTGACAAACATTTCTATACAATGCTTCCGGCTTTCCGCGACCCAAGATATATGCGTATTAATCAAAAACTAGTTTTCCTTGTGTATGAACCTCGACTTAATCCTTATATGACACTACATATGGACAGATGGCAGGAACTTGCACAAAAAGAAGGACTTAACGGTTTCTATTTTATAGCTCAATGCAAACGGAACGAAGAACTTGCATTATACCGCCAACTCCCATTCGATGCGCTGAACTACGATTGCTTGTATTATTTTTTCAACCAGAGCAGAATAAGGAAACTTCTGGCATATATTTTAAGGCATCCTATTACAACCTCATATCGTTCTATTCTTAGGAAATACAATACTGGTTTGATTAAAGATGGCGTTTACCCGACAGTTTACCCCAATTGGGATACAACGCCACGACGGGGTGTCATTGGGACTGTCTTGAAACATAGTACACCCGAGTTATTCAAGCAACACGTACAGCAGATTATTGATGCTACCGTTGCTAATGCTGAAGGTGATAAAATAATATTCCTTAAATCATGGAACGAGTGGGCGGAAGGTAATTATATGGAGCCTGACATCAAATATGGTCACCAATATATCAAGGCTCTTCACGAGGCATTATACGACTAATCTGTGTTCCACATATTGGGCTTATGATAATAATATTAACGAAATTTCATAATTATCTGAGTATATGAATGTAGCTGTTATTTTAGCCGGGGGTAGCGGTACTCGCATGGGTAATGACATACCGAAGCAATTTATGAAAGTTGCTGGCAAACTGGTCATCGAACACACTATTGATGTTTTTGAGAATAATCCGCTGATAGATGAAATATGCATTGTTAGTAAGGCGGATTACGTCAACGAAACGGAGAGAGTTGTTGTTCATAACCAATACAAAAAAGTCAAAAAGATTTTACACGGTGGTAAAGAGCGGTATCACAGTAGTCTGGCAGCAATCAATGCATACTTGGATGACGACACGAATCTCCTTTTCCACGATGCCGTTCGGCCATTGGTGAGCCAACGTATTATTAATGACTGCATTGAAGCACTGAAAAAATACAATGCCATTGATGTCGCAGTAAAATCTACTGACACTATCGTTTCGGTCGATTCTAACAATTGTATTGATTTTATTCCTAATCGGAATAACCTGCGTAATGGTCAGACACCACAATGTTTTAAACGAGGGATTATTCGGAAAGCATACGAGTTAGCCCTTGCTGATCCGGATTTTATCACAACAGATGATTGCGGAACAGTTAGAAAATATTTGCCGGATGAGCCGCTCTATGTAGTTGAGGGAGAGAACTCCAACATGAAATTAACATACGTAGAAGATTTATTCCTGCTGGACAAGCTATTCCAATTACGGGCACAAATAGGTGAACAAAAAAGTTTGACATCTCTGGCACAAGACGGATTAAAGAAAAAAGTGATTGTTGTATTTGGCGGCAGTTACGGAATCGGTGGAGAGATTGTAAATATTGCACGGCAATATCAGGCACATATCTATTCATTTAGCAGAAGCCAGAACAATGTAGATGTCGCATCTGCTGAAAACATAAGGACAGCCCTTCGCTCTGTATATGAACAGGAAGGACACATTGATGTCGTGATTAATACAGCAGGGATACTTGTCAAGGAATCTCTTACGTCTCTTAGCCAGGACTGCATCCGCAACTCCATTGATGTGAACCTGCTGGGCGTTATCAATGTAGCACGTGAAGCCTTTCTGTACTTGAAGGATACTAAAGGTTCATTGCTGTTCTACACAAGCAGTAGTTACACGCGCGGAAGAATGATGTATAGTATATATTCCGCTACCAAAGCGGCTATTGTCAATTTTGTTCAAGCCATAGCAGAAGAATGGCATGACTTTGGCATTCGGATCAACTGCCTCAATCCAGAGCGGACAAAAACTCCTATGCGCATCCAGAACTTTGGCAATGAACCGGAAGACTCTCTACTCCCTGTAAAAGACGCGGCTGTTGCATCAATTAATGCAGTCTTCTCGTCTGCAACTGGAGAAGTTATAGATGTAAGACGAAAATGAATCTTCTTTTATGAGGTCAGATACTGAAATACTGAATGAATTGTCACAGCGAACGCAATACTTGCACGAACTGACAGATAACGAATCTGCGAGACTGAAACAAGCTATTTTGCGTATCTATATTGATGTAGCTGCACTTTGCCGGAAACACGGACTGATGGTAATGATGTGCGGCGGTTCATGCTTGGGCGCCGTACGGCATCAAGGTTTTATTCCTTGGGATGATGATTTGGACATAATGATGCCACGGAAAGACTATGAGCAACTCATTAAATTGTTAGAACAAGGTCAGCTGGGAGACCAATATGAATTCTCTTACCCGAATCCTTGCAAGGATTCTAAAAACGTCTTTTTGAAAATCTACCTCAAGAACACCGTCAATGAAGACATTTATTGCGATAATTCACCTTTTCCGAAAGGCGTGTACATAGATGTCTTTGCTCTTGACGCAGTTCCAGCAACACGTATCGGACAATCTGTTAAAGGGCTTGTGGCTAATGCCATACAGTTTATTGCCATAATGGTTTATTATGCACAATACCCGAGCAAAACCCTCAAAGAATACATGTCATTAGACAAACAGACGCTTCGGCGGTATAGATTCAAATACTTCTTTGGAAAAGTTTTTGGTATTATCCCTCATCAGAAATGGGTATGGTGGTTTGACTGGTTTGTAGCATGCACAAAAGATAATCGCAAATGGGGTATCCCTACCGGACGCAAATATTACTGTGGAGAGATTTTCCCGAAAGAGGTGTTCTTGCCTGCAAAAAAAGGTGAGTTCGCAGGAGAAAATGTTTACC
>CALZOG010000050.1 GCA_945827635.1 uncultured Bacteroidales bacterium | reverse complement strand
CCTGCACGCTACGAACGTCACCGAGCACCAGATTCGTACTATCGGCAAACTGGAGTGGAACGGTGGCGAGCACCGCGCTGGAGTGAACCTGAAAGTGTCGGATTTCTTCATGAAGGTCAACGACAACTCTATCCCCGACTCGCTGTACAATCCGCGCCACGCCATCCGCATCGAGCCGTTCTACGGCTATGATCACAACCGTTTCCACGCGCACATCGGCGTGAACCTGGATATGAATATCGGGCGCGGACAGCTGCTGAGTGGCAACGAGAACATTGCATTCGCCCCGTCACCCAATGTGCGTCTCGAATATGACATCACGCGCAACTGGCTGGCTGTATATGGCGAGGCAAGCGGTTCGTTCGGTGAAGGATCGATGCAGTCGTACAGTAACACGTATCCCTATCGGCATTACCGCCCGGGGGTTACCTCACACCACGTTCCAGGATATGTTCCCGTGCGGGCGCAACTGGGTCTGAAGATTCGCCCGCAGGCTAACCTGCTCATCGACCTGTATGCACGCTATGAACTAAAGAAGAACCAGTTCTCAACCTCTACGCCGTACTACTGGGAGGTTCGTCAGTTCCGCGACGGACGAGGCGACAGTTCTCCCGTATTCGGCGAGTATGTCTATTGCCACCTGCAGCGCTGGAAGATCGGTGCCGAGATAACCTGGCACTACCAGGATATCGTTCACGTACTGGTTAGCGGAGGCTATTACACCGGCAGCATGGATAGTATCGAGGTGCCGCACAGTGCTCAAGATAACCCGACAAGCCTGGCATCATTCAACGCTGCCGTCCACAATCCGGACGGCTCGTACAAGATGATCGACCGTCCGCGTTGGGATCTGCGTGTGGACATAGATGCACGTATCAACCGCCACTGGACATTGTACTCCCACAACTACTTCACCGGCAAACGACAGATGCTCGTATGGCAGGAGACGCCCACCGGAAGAGAATACTCGACCGCACTGATCATCCCGACCATCGATCTCAACCTCGGCTGCGCGTATGAGTACAACAAGTGGCTGAGCGTCTATCTCGAACTGAACAACTTCATCCACCGGCACAACGTCAACTACTACGGCTATACTAATCCGGGTATCAACTTCGTACTCGGAGCATCGTATAAATTCTGACCTAAAAGACCTGTGTGTCAGAAATAAATTATCAGGAAATATGAATATACTTGTGCACCTGCAGCGACAGGCGCCAAGCCGGATGACTGAGGATGTAGGCAACTGCATCCTCAGTATTCGTTTGTGAGCAGGGTTGCAGATAATGGTGTGCGTCAGGATAAACCTCCAGCCACCGTGGCAGATCGCGCAGTGTATCTGCTGTCAGAACAACCTTCACCTCATCGGCTCGAGGCAGCACAATCTTCGTTCCTGCCTTGGGTGAAAGGGTTACCCAATCTATTCCGTCGGGCAACGGATGAGTGCCGTTGGTCTCTATGGTGATCGTTTGTCCGTATCGGTGCAAAGCCTCCGTCAGTGCGGCATCCGCCTGCAGCGAGGGCTCGCCGCCTGTCAGCACAATCAGCGTAGCGGCATCGGTGCTGTAGGCAAATACGCGTTCAGCAATCTGCGCAGCAGACATAAGTGTGAACGACGAGAAATCAGTGTCGCAGAATGGGCATCGCAGGTTGCATCCCGACAGGCGCACAAACACAGCCGCCTTGCCGGTGTGAAAACCTTCACCCTGCAGCGAATAAAATATCTCGTTGACCTTATACATCAGCACGTATTAGCATCAGTCGCGCTCGTAGATGGCTATATTGCCTTCGCTCTCCTGCGCGCGTACCTTGTAGCAGTTATCCACATGGTCACATATCCAGCGGGCAATGTTCTCTGCCGATGGATTGACATCCAGCACATCGTTGATATACTTGTGGTCAAACGTATCTTTCACCACGCGCTTGATGTGCGTGAAGTCAGTTACCATACCGTCCTTGTTCAGCTCTTTGGCCTTGCAATATACGGTGATCACCCAGTTATGACCGTGCAACTGCTCGCATTTGCTCTCGTAGCTGAGTGTTAGATTGTGTGCTGCAGAGATAGTCAGCGTCTTTTGAATGTAATACATGATTGTATCTATAAATTAGTTGCCCTGACAGGCGTGATTGTTGCAATCTGATGATTGTTCATCCGTTTAGCGAGTGCAAAGATACGATTTTTTTTTCATATTTGCAAATTTTCATATATTTTTTGCTATGCGTTTGCAAAAGTCAATATTTTTTGTATCTTTGCGGTTGCAATGCAATCAAATAAGTTCAGCCGACATGGATACATCTGCAAATCTTGACTTATTGCCCGGTAAATTTTCCGATGACACCGTTCGCGAGATTGTGGCAGCCCAACGCCGTTTCTTCCGCACGGGCACTACGCTGCCTGTCAGCTGGCGTATCCGGCAGCTCAAGCGTCTGAAAGAGGCCGTTCTGGCGCATGAGGCAGAGTTCATTCAGGCTCTGGCTGACGATCTCGGCCGCAGCGAGGTGGAAGCCTACTTGTGCGATATAGGTCCTATAGTGGTGGAGATCAACGAGATGATTCGCGGTCTGCGCCGCTGGGCACGACCCGAGATACACCTCAGCGGACTGATGTGTTTCCCGAGCATTTTTACCAAGGTATATAAGATGCCCTACGGCGTGTCGCTGGTCATCAGCCCATTTAACTTCCCTATCCTGCTGACGATTGGCGTCGTGGCGGCTGCTATGGCGGGCGGTAACACCGTTGTTATCAAGTCCAGTTCTAAATCCGCAGCCAGCACGGCTGCACTCAAGCGATTCTTTGCAGAAGTCTTTTCTCCGGAGTATGTCACACTGATTGACGGAGGACACGACATAGCGGATATCTGTCTGGCGCAGCGGTTTGACAAGATCTTCTACACCGGCTCACCGGCTGTGGGCAAACATGTGCTGACCGCAGCCGCGAAGAACCTTACACCTGTGGCTCTCGAACTTGGCGGTGAGACGGGCAACTGGTGTGTCATCCGTAAGGATGCCAACCTCAAGGATGCTGCGCGAAAGATTGCGTTCTTCAAGCTCACCAATGCCGGACAGATCTGTATCAATATCAATCAGATAGCAGTTGCAGAAGAGGTGGCTGAAGCTTTCCTGAGCGAACTCAAGCTGGCGTTTGTCAGCCAGATCGGCGAGCACGCGGAGCGCAACCCTGAATATCCCAAACTCATCACCGATGCCGCATACGACAAGTGTGCCCAACTGGCGGACGAGTACTGCGAGCGGATCATATTCGGCGGCACAGGCGACAAACAATCGTGCAAATATGCCCCTACGATTATCTACCCCGTGGATATCAACGAACCTATCGTACAACAGGAGCTGTTCTGCCCGCTGCTGCCTGTCGTACCGTACAAGGATGCGGAGATTGACAGCCTGATGGACACCATAGCCGAACGCGAACATCCGCTGGCAATGTACCTGTTCACATGCAATATGCGCTGGGCTAACCGCGTGATGCAGACCCAGCAGTTCGGCGGAGGATGTATCAACGAGGTTTGTATCCACATGATGGTCAAGGGCGTACCGTTCAACGGCACCGGTCACTCGGGTATGGGTGCGTATCACGGCGAGTGGGGATTCCGCGAGTTCACCCATCCGCAAACAGTGCTTCGCGGCAGCAGGTGGCTGAACCTGCCGCTGCGAGAACATCCCTATAGCGGCAAAGCCGGCAAACAGAAGATGGCACTCCTGCGCCTGTTTGAACGGTAAGAACTAACTAACAGAAAGAGAGTCCGTCGGGACTCTCTTTCTGTTGTATGTATTCCAATCGCCTGCACGCTCGCAGTCGTTTAATGCGCAACATTGTCCTGCCGCGTAACTGCTCTTTGTCAGTAAGCGCCGAGTGGAAGGACCACCCTATTCAGATGTTGACCATGCATAAGCTACCTTTAAAACGCGCATTTTTTTGCCAGAAGTAAAAAAAACATTCACTTACTCTTGCATATATCATATATTTTTCGTAATTTTGCAAGCGGAATTGTACTTAACAATCTCAACGTTTACCATAATGACACTCAAACTTTCCAATATCAGTCTCTTTCTAATCACCGCTTCCGCCTTACTACTATCATGTAGTAATGATGATTTAGCACTAAGCAAAGTAGACAACCTCATCGAACTCCATCAATCTACCCAGACGAATTATCAAAAGCAGTTGGACTCTCTACAACTGGTCATATCATCGGCAAACATGAGTGATGCCGAGAGTTTTGAACGATACGGGCAATTGTTTGATATGTATAGAGGGTTTAATGTTGACTCTCAGTTGGTTTTTGTGCAGAAGCGTCTTGCTCTGGCTTCGCAAACCGACATACTCGAGCATAAGCAAGTAGCACAACTGAACAATGCCGAAGTGCTGATGCGCTCAGGCATGTATCATGAGGCAATTAGTTGGATGGATATGGTTGCAGCCTCGCCCGTCGAACCTGTATTACAACCATATTATTTTCATTTGCGCCGGACATTATATGGATTGATGGAAGACTTTTCTATCACAGAACATGAGAGGTTGCACTATCATCAGCTCACGCAAGACTATCGCGACTCCATCATCGCTGTGGAGCCGGCGAAAAGCTTTGTTCACGAACTCGTTCGGGCTGATGCGCTATATGCGGTCGGACAGTACAACCAAGCACTTGAGATCCTGGAAGCCTACGAAGCTGCCAATGGATCCGAAACAGAATCTGTAAATATCCGTTCAATAACAAAAGCACAGATATATCGGGCCATGGGTAACCACAAGGAGGAGAAACGTTACCTCATAATTTCCGCATGCGCTGACTTGCAAAAAGCTTTGCGCGAGTATATAGCCTTGCGCGAGTTGGCAGTACTGCTCTATAACGAGGGGGATGTTGAGCGTGCGTATCGCTATATGACATGTGCTATCGAAGATGCCAATGCCGGCAATATGCGCGGACGTACGCTCGAGATCGGTATGATCTATCCTATTGTCGAAAGTGCCTATAGGAAGCAGATTGTTATGCGTGAGCGGCTGCTGTACGGCTTAATTGCCAGCATCGCCTTGATTGCGACATTGTCGGTGCTGTTTTCAGTCTATTATGCACGCCAGCGTAAAAAATTGGCAATCGTTAATTCAAAACTTAAAGAGGCTAATATCGACCTCAAGCAGAGCAACCATATAAAAACTGTGTATGTCGGTCATTATATGGAGATGACATCACTGTTGATAGAGCGATTTGATGCATGGCGCAAACAACTGAACCAGAAGATCAAAAGCAATGACATTGAACCGGTGCAAAAAGAACTGGCTTCGCAACGTTTTACACAAGAGCAACTGGCTGCCTTCTATCGCGACTTTGACGAGGCGTTCCTTAACATCTTCCCTGACTTTGTTGACAAAGTGCAGGACTTGCTGATAGACAATTATGTATTTCGGACAAAACCGGGAGAGAAACTCAACACCGACCTGCGCGTTCTATGTTGCATTCGACTGGGAATCACTGACAGCACCCAGATTGCATCGTTCCTTCGATACTCACTTTCAACAATATATAACTCGCGTACGCGGATGCGCAATTTGGCAAAAGGTAATCGTGACAAATTTGAAGAGCGGGTTGAAAACCTCTAAATCGCCTTCAAAATTACTCCTTTCTTGACTACTTTGTTTGACGCACAAGTAAATCTATTTATCGCTGAATATCAGCACAAAGAGATTTTCTCTTATTTCTAATTCACTACTTTTTTACGGAGCGCTCTTGCATATTTGCGCAAAAGTTTGTAATTTTGCACCGTAAATCATTAAAAAACATACTTTATGAAAACACGTTTACTTTCCCTTTCTTTTATGATTATGCTGGCAGCCGTTCAGGTATTTGCCGGTCGTATTTATCTTATCGGTGACGCTACGTCTTCCGGTTGGTCTCTGGATGCCGCTCCACTCATGGAGCAGACTGGTAACAACGTGTATCAGTGGGTTGGCAATCTGAATGACGGAACACTAAAGTTCCTCGTCCACAAGGATTTTGCACCGTCGTATGGACCTACAACGGACAACACAGCGTTGACTGTAGGAACATTTGACTTGCAACTGCGTAGTAGTTATGATGATCCCGATAACGCGTTTGCCGTTGCAGCCGGACGTTATGCGCTTACTATCGACCTGTCAGGCGATACACCGCAACTCACCGTTGCTAACGGTGCAGAACTGCCGGATAAAGGACTGTCTTCTTACTATCCGGAAGCTATCTATGCTGTCGGCACTGCCACAACCGCCGGATGGGTGGCCTCCAATGCCATTGAGATGCACGAGTCCGCATTCAACAGTGGCATTTACAACGGAACACTTACCCTCAGTTCGGGCGAGCTGAAATTCCTCAACCAAAAAGACTGGGGAGCAGGTTATGGTGCTTCTGTCAGCAACGATCCTATTAATGGCGCAGGCGTGTACACGCTCAAGGCGCTCGATGAGGCCGACTTAAAGTTCGCTGTCACACTTAACGAAGCCACTGAGTTTGACGTAACAGCCAACATTGTTGCTGGATCGCTCAGCCTCACCGCTACCGGTGTGGAACCAGAGGTCGTTTATCCAGCCAAGTTGTATATCATCGGACCGGCTGTAGGAGGTTGGAGTTGGGATAACAATGGTCAGGAAATGACAACATTGGAAGAAGGTGTTTATACCTGGACAGGTACGCTTCTGGCCGGTGAGATGAAGTTCTTCGAGCAACCCGATTTCGGGGCAGTTGCTTATGGAGCCACTGAGGCTGGCAAGGTTATGAGTGCGGACGGCGAATACGACATCGTCAAACTAACAGACAACGATAACAAGTTCATCGCTCCGGCTGATAATGTCACACTGACGGTCAATCTGAAAACGATGAAACTCACATCGGCTAAAGACGTCACGTCACTCAGTGATATCGTTTTGCTCAATGGTATGACTGATGTATATGACATTACCGGATCGTTTGTTACACGTATCGAGAACAGTTATGTAGGTAGTTGCGGGCTCAAAGCAGGTATCTACATTTTCAAGTCTGCTCAATCTACACAAAAGGTAGTCATACGATAATCGGTATTATTACCGCTAATTATATTTTCTGATAAGTATGAAGAGGCTCCGTTTTCTCTCCATTATCGTAGCTCTGTTTGCTTGCACCCTGTCCATCAGGGCGCAAGTGAGCGGGGTGATAGTGGATAATACCGGTGAACCGCTTATTGGAGTCAATGTGATGGTCAAAGGTACAAGTACCGGAACTATCACTGACTTCGATGGCAATTTCACCATTGACATCGCACCGCCCGCAACGATAGTTGTCAGTTACATGGGGTATGATACGCAGGAACTCACTGTCAACTCAACCTCACCAGTCAATATCACACTCAAGGAGAGCACCGAACTGCTGGAGGAGGTTGTGGTTATCGGTTATGGCGTGCAGAAGAAGAGTGACCTGACCGGCAGTATAGCACAGGTAAGCGACAAGGATCTGCAAAAGCAACCTTCACCATCTCTCGGTGCTGCGCTCGAGGGACGTGCTGCCGGATTGCAAGTCACAGGATCAGGTGCACCGGGTAGCAACGTCAGTCTGAATATCCGGGGTGTGGGCAGCATCAACAACTCCGAACCCCTGATTGTGATTGACGGCGTACCTACCGATGTGCCGCTTAATATGATTAACATGGACGATGTGGCGTCTGTTGATGTGCTCAAGGATGCTTCGGCTACTGCCATCTATGGCTCACGAGGCGCATACGGCGTGGTTATTATCACAACCAAGAAAGGCAACAACGATAACGGACACATCAGTCTGAAAGCCTCTTATGGATTCGATCAGATTCAGAGAACGCTGCCATTGCTCAACGCGCGACAGTTCGCTTCGTTGCATAACGAGATGATGGCTGCAGCCGGACAACCACAGTACGAGACGTTTGCCGACCCTCTTGCTTTGGGAGAGGGTACGGACTGGATGAAAGAACTCTATCAGTATGCACCCACACAAAATTATGCTCTCAGTTACAGCGGCGGTAACGAGAAGTCGAATTTCTACGTCTCAGGAGCATACTTCAATCAGAAAGGTATAATCAAAACTACCGACTACCAGCGTATCACACTGCAGCTCAATCATGATACGCAACTGTTCAAGTGGCTAAAGTTTGGTAACAAACTCAGCCTTAATCACGACATCAAGTCACAAGGCGATTATAATATACAAAACACCATGCGCGCGCTACCAACACAACCCGTCACCAACGAAGACGGTTCATGGGCGGGACCTGTTGGATTGGCTATGTTCGTGGGAGATATCGCCAATCCTATCGGCAAGATGATGGAGAACTCCAGCACTACCAAAGGCTACAACCTTCTGGGGAATATCTATGCCGAAATCAAACCCGTTGACTGGCTCGTCTTCCGTTCAACATTCGGTATGCAACTCCTGTTCTGGGATACTGAAGGATGGACTCCCAAGTACGATTGGCAACCGATTGCACAACCCGAGTCTGAGAAAAGCCGTGGGTTCTACAAAAGCGTCACATGGCTCTGGGACAATACGCTTACATTCAACAAGACCTTTGACAAACACTCCGTCACTGCAATGATTGGCGAGAGTATGCAGACCAACACCTATGAGTACATGAGCGGTGCAGTGCAAGGGTTCATTTCCCAAACAGCCAGTCAACTGAGTAACGGTCTGCTCGAACCAACCATGGGAGGAAACAAGTCTGACTGGGCTCTGTTGTCTTTCATGGCACGTGCTACGTACAACTACGACAACCGATACATGATCACAGCTACCGTGCGTACTGATGGGTCAAGCAGATTCAGTAAAAAGAACCGTTGGGGAGTATTCCCCTCCGTGGCGGCAGCATGGCGACTGAGTGAGGAGCAGTGGTTCGAAAAGTCCTTCTGGCTCTGCGATCTCAAACTACGTGCCGGATATGGTCAGACAGGTAATCAGGCAAGTGTCGGCAACTACGCTTACGCCAGTCAACTGCAAACTGTGCAATATGTTTTTGCCGATAAGCAGGTGCCGGGACTCGCACCATGGGTACTGCCTAATCCCAATGTGCGATGGGAGGCTGTAGAACAATATAACATCGGTACTGATTGGGCGTTCTTCGACCAGCGGTTGCATGCCAATATCGACTTTTATATCAAGAACACTAACGACATGCTCGTCCCGATGTCAGTGCCTATCAGTAGCGGATATTCCGATGAAGCCGTTCCTAACATCAATGCCGGACGGATGCGTAATACAGGTGTTGAAGTTAGTCTTAATAGTATGAATATCAAGAGCAGTAACTTCACGTGGACAACGACTGTTAACTTCGCATACAATCACAACCGTATCCTTTCTCTCAACGATGATGTGCCTATGTATTTTGGCAACAACATCCACGCTGTGGGCTACCCTGTCAGTGCATTCTATGGCTATGTGACCGATGGCATTTTCCAGTCTCAATCCGAAATCGACAACCATGCCGTGCAGACCATCGGTAGCGACGCATATAGCAGCACACAGCCGGGAGATATACGATTTCGCGATCTGAACAACGATGGCGTTATCAACGAGGATGACCGGACTGTACTCGGCTCACCTACACCCACATGGACATTCTCCATGAGTAACAGGCTGGAATTCTACGGTGTGGATATTGAAGTCTATCTCCAAGGGGCTGCCGGTAACAAGATCTACAATGGCAACCGTGCCACGCTGGAGGCAATGTCTGTCGCTCAGAATCAACTCATCACTGTGCTCGACCGCTGGCGACCCGATCACCCGTCCAACATAATGCCACGCGCCGTGTTCTCCGACCCAAACAAGAACAACCGCGTCAGTGATCGGTTCCTTGAACCGGGTGATTATCTGCGCCTCAAGAGCATCACTGTAGGCTACACATTACCCAAACACCTGACTCAAAAGGCGCTGATGAGCGAAGTGCGTTTCTCCGTTTCCGGACAGAACCTCTACACACTCACCAGATATACAGGTCTCGACCCAGAAGTCGGAGGTGCTGGCATCGACAGCAATGTTTATCCGATCACACGGAACTTCACCTTTGGAGTTAACATAACATTCTAACAAGGAGGACAGGATATGAATCAATCACTCAACAATCATAGATTATCAATCAACGGCATTCGGCTTTCAACGAAAAGAATGTTCCGCGTAACGGCCTTTCTCCTTTTCGTAGCGGCAGTGTTACAATCCTGCAACTTCCTTGAGCGACAGCCTTGGGATTCCGTGGATACGACCAATGGGTTTCAGACTGCGGCTGATGCCGAGGCAGCAGTCAACGCCTGCTATCAGCCGTTGCAGTGGCCTAAACTCTATAACATGCGCATCTGGACGCTGGATATCATTGCCGGCGAAAGTGTGGTAGGTGCCGGAGGTGGCGAAGATGGTATAGAAACAGTTGACCTTGCCAACTTCATTGCTAATGCCGACAACTTTGCTGCACTCGACCTCTGGCGAGGACCATCACCCGGTATTTTGAGATGTAACTTTGTGCTCAAGAATGTTCCCGGTATGCAGATTGATAATGCGCTCAAGAACCGAATGCTCGGCGAAGCGCATTTCCTGAGGGCACATTATTACTTTATCCTTGTCCGGCTCTTCGGTGGGGTACCTATGCCAACCGAACCGCTCACATCGGAAAGTAATCTGAAGATGCCGCGTGCCTCGGTTGACGAGATATACTCCCTCATTACCGATGACTTGCAACAAGCCATTGCCATGCTGCCGGCACGTAGTACCTATGGTGCCTCCGATATAGGACGCGCAAGCCGCGAAGCCGCTATGGCTGAACTGGCACGTGTTTATCTCACCTACCAGCCCGACAGGGCACGTTACGAAGAGGTCGTTAGGCTCTGTCAGGATATTGGAGCTATGGGATACCGGCTTGCTGCCGACTATGCCGACAACTTTGACCCAGCAAAACAGAATGGCGTAGAGAGCATCTTTGAGGTGCAATACTACGGCAAGACAAACAACGATTTCTGGTCGAACGAGAACCAGTGCTCATGGATCAGTACTTTCCAGGGACCGCGCAACTCAAACATGGCGGCTGGATGCTACGGCTGGAATCAACCTACAGCGGAGTTCGTCAGTCAGTATGAACCCGGTGATGTTCGAAAAGACAAGACTGTCTTCTATGCAGGTTGCCCGACTTTCGACGGCATGACATACAGCTCGTCGTATTCCACCACAGGATATAATGTCCGCAAGTTCCTGCTCACCAAGGCTCAATCGCCCGACTACAACACCAGCAATCAGAACTGGGTGGTCACACGATATGCCGATGTGCTGCTCATGCAGGCGGAGGCACTTAATGAGCTTGGCCGCACTGCCGAGGCGGAAGCTCCGCTCTATCAGGTTAGAAAGCGTGCCGGACTCACCAGCCGACTTGCTATCGAGAATCTCTCACAGGATCAAATGCGCGAAACGATTATTCATGAGAGGCGCATCGAACTGGCTTTTGAGGGACATCGGTGGTTTGACCTCATCCGCTACAAAGACAATTACGCACTCAATTTCTTGCACTCGATAGGTAAGTCTGCCGCTTCGCAAAAGCATCTGTTATTCCCTATCCCCTCCCAAGAGATTGAGGCTAACGAATTACTAACTCAAAATCCGGGATACTAATATGGCACATATAATCAAGCAATATCTGTTCGCTACGGCAGCTCTCGCATTGTGCGTCCTCACCGGCTGCGAGCAACCTGTCGAAACCAACAAAGGTGATACACCAATCGCCGTCACGCTGTCTGCCGACTCAGTGTTCTGCAATCCAGATCTCGATAACCAGGTGGCGCTGGAAATTACCTGGACAAGCGGCACAAATCATGGCACAGGATCTGCTATCGCATATACTCTCTCGGTTATTGCCGAGCCGTCATCAGATACACTCACCTGGTACATCGGGCGAACCATGAACCGCACAATCACTCTGGCGTATCACTCACTCGCAGATACGCTTGTTACACATTTCCCCGATATGCCCGTCGGCGAACCGTGGACCTTCCGCGTTATCGCTAAGGCCACCATCCTGATGACCGGCGAACAGCAGGTGTCTGAACCTGCCTGCGTTGTCATTACCAGATATGCTTCCACACGGCGGACTATATACCTCGTCGGGGATGCTACTCCCAACGGATGGGATAAGGACCGGGCTACACTCATGCAGCAGGATTACGACAATCCTAACCTCTTCTCATGGAGCGGCACGCTACGAGCAGGAGAATTCAAACTCCTTACCACCACTGCCGATTGGCTACCTTGTTATGTACGCAACGAGCAAGATGAAAGCAAAATGGTTTACCGCGAAAATGAGGAAGATTGTCCCGACCTCAAGTGGCTAATCGCCTCCACAGGCAACTACTCGATACAATGCGATGTGGAAAAACTCACAATCTCCATCACTCGTAAAGGCGGTGAAGCGTATTCTGCCATCTACATGATTGGCGATGCTACACCGGGAGGATGGAGTTGGGATGAAATAACCGAGATGCAACATCCCGAGCAAGATATATTCACCTACGAAGGAATGCTCAAGCGAGGAGAAATAAAGTTCCCTACCGAACTCAAGTCCGATTGGTCGGGCGAGATGCTCTTTGCACCCGAACCCAACTGCGAACCGACAGAGAACGGCACCTTTGTCGCACATAAGGGAGATCCTGACAACAAGTGGGTTATACCTGCTGCCGGAAACTGGAGCATACGAATTGATATTCAGAACACAACTATTTCATTTAAGCAATTATGAGAAGGATTCTTTTATCTTTTAGCGTCAACAGGGTCCCCGCAAATATCATGAAGTGGGGTGTTTTTAGTGGGCTTTTGTCTTTTAGTGCATTCGGTCTCGCGTCATGCAATATCATCCAACCTAACGAAGACCCTGTTACCTATGGCGATACATATATACCGAATATGTTGCGTACCGACAAGTCATGTTACTCGCCCGGTCAACAGGTCACACTGTCCATCAACTCTTTGCCGGAAAACAGTGCCGTTGTCCGCTACAAACATCTCGGACAGACATTGAGCGAGCATCCGCTTACTGCCCTGCAGTGGACATGGCAACCGCCTGACAACGATTTCTGCGGATATATGGCTGAGATCCACGGCACTACTGACGATAAGCGGGATACCGTGTATGCCGCTATCGGTATAGATGTCTCATCCGATCCGGCCAGATTCCCGCGCAACGGCTTCCTGTCGAAGTACGACAAGATGGCGGACAAACAGATCAATGCCGTTATAGATGACCTGTGCCGATACCACATTAATTATGTACAATTCCAGGATTGGCATTGGAAGCACCATCGCCCCTTGGCAGGTACGGCAACACAGCCTATGGATGTATGGACCGACATTATCTCACGCAACTGCTATCGCAGCACAGTGGACGGATATATCCGCGCAGCGCACAGCCATCAAATGGCTACCCTGTTCTACAATCTTGCCTATGGCGTGCTGGAGGACTATGAGAACGATGGCGTAAGTCGTGAGTGGCTGATCTATACCGACAAAAACCACAGCACCAATGACGTACATCCGCTCTCTTCGCCGTTCAAAAGCTCCATTTATCTCGCCAATCCCGGTAATACCGACTGGCAGGCGTATCTGCGTCAGCAAAACGACGAGGTCTACTCCGTCTTTGACTTCGACGGATGGCAAATCGACCAACTGGGAGGTAGAGGTTCCGTCTATGATTACAACGGCAACAGCGTAAATCTGGAGGCTACGTTCGGACAGTTCATCAGCAACGAAAAGTCGGCACGTCCCGACAAAAGGCTTGTTATGAACGCTGTCGGACAATTCGGACAACAGAATCAAATAGCTACAGCACCTGTTGACTTCTGCTACACCGAGGTCTGGAATCACTCCAACAGCAACGGTTATACAATCTTCTCGGATATTCTCACCAACAATGCCGAATGGTCGTCTGGCAAACAGACTGTTCTTGCCGCATATCTCAATTACAACCACGGCAGGAGAGGACGAGGATTGTTCAATACTCCTGGAGTGCTCATGGCTACTGCCGCAGCTTCGGTTTGGGGCGGTACAATCTTGCAAATCGGCGAACACATGCTGTGCAACGAGTATTTCCCTAACAACAATCTGAGCATGAATGGCGAACTCAAGCGGGCTATGATCCGTTACTATGACTTTGCCGTCGCTTACGAGAACCTGCTACGTCCCGATGTACCTGCAGGTGGTATCAACTCCGATTGGTTCGGAGTGGATGTGACAACCCAGGATGATCGCTGCAGATTCAACCAATGGGGACCGAAAATGGGGCAGATTGCTACGGTCGGCCGTCATGTCGGAAACCGCGATGTGATACATCTGCTCTCATACCGCAACGCTACACATCTCGATTGGTGTGACACCGATGCCAACCAAGGCGCACAAACGATGATGAACGACCTGACTGTCTCATTCAACGTCAATAGCAAACCAAATCGCGTATGGGTAGCTTCGCCTGACTGGCAACATGCGACCGCTGAAGATGCCGACTGGGAGTACAACAATGGTACACTTACAATCACCGTCCCGGCACTCCAATATTGGACAATGATAGTCATTGAGCAATAAGTCCATAGTCTCTTACTACCCAAACACAAAACAATACAGTATGAAGAAGTATTTTTTTATCCTCGCTCTTTGCTCCTATTTCGTTGCTTCTGCAAGTGCTATTGAGAAAGTCGAATCTCCGTCACTCAACCTCACAGCGTACTTTGATGTGCAGGACGGCAGACCGGTCTATTGGCTCCTTCATAAGGGCGATACGGTCATTCGTCCCTCGTATCTGGGTCTGACGATTAGAGGAGAGAAAGGACGTACGGATTTTAATGATTTCGGTTCCAATGAGCGCCCGACGGAGGAAGTGAATGGGTTACTCTCCGGCTTTGTGATGACCGGCAGCGAACGATTTATCCATGATAGTTGGTGGGAGCCTGTCTGGGGCGAGGAACGACGCATCCATGATAACTATCACGAGATGCTCATTACCCTTACACAGCCCGCTAAAGAACGATATATCCAGATCCAATTCCGTCTCTACGATGACGGTCTGGGATTCCGCTATATCTTCCCGCAACAAAAGAACCTCAATTACTTCGTCATAGAGGAGGAGCAGACGGAGTTCGCTATGCCCGGAGATATAACGGCATATTGGATCCCCGGAGATTATGATACGCAGGAGTATGAATATACGCGCTCTAAACTGAGTGAGATACGTCCCATTCAGGAGAATACGAACAAAGCCAATCTCTCTACCACTACGTTCTCTACCTCCGGAGTACAGACACCGGTGCTATTGAAAACGAATAATGGTCTTTGGATGAATATCCATGAGGCAGCACTTGTCAACTACTCCTGCATGCATCTCAATCTGGAAGAGAACCATGTTTTCCGATCCCATCTCACTCCGGATATTGATGGTAGCAAAGGACATATCCAGACTTCGGCTATTTCCCCTTGGCGCGTCATCATGGTGGGCGAGACGGCGAAAGATATCCTTGCTTCCCGTATCGTGCTCAACCTTAACGAGCCATGTAAGATTGAGGACACCTCATGGATCAAGCCCATGAAGTATGTTGGCGTATGGTGGGAGATGATCGCCGGCATGCGGGATTGGAGCTACACATGGGATTTCCCCTCTATCCATATCGGCGTCACGGATTATTCCAAAGCCAAACCCCACGGTCGTCATGGCGCGACGACTGAGAACGTCAAGCGCTATATTGATTTTGCTGCCAAATACGGCTTCGATGGAGTGCTTGTCGAGGGATGGAATATCGGATGGGAAGACTGGTTCGGTAATGAGAAGGATTTCGTCTATGATTTCGTAACGCCGTATCCGGATTTTGACGTGGAAGACATCCATGATTATGCCAAATCCAAGGGCGTGAAGATGATCATGCACCACGAGACCTCCGGCGCTATCCGTAATTACGAGCGATGGCTTGATACCGCCTACCAGTTCATGCGCAAATACGAGTACCCTGCTGTCAAATCCGGCTACGTGGGAAATATCCTGCCGATCGGTGAACATCATTACTCCCAGTTCATGAATAACCACTATCAGTACTGTCTTGAAAAAGCTGCTAAGTATCATCTGATGGTGAATGCGCATGAGGCAGTGCGGCCGACAGGACTATGCCGTACATGGCCCAACCTTATCGGTAATGAGTCTGCACAAGGCACGGAGTATCAGGCTTTCGGCGGTTCTGTCCCGAACCATACGACCATGCTGCCCTTCACGCGTCTCATCGGAGGTCCGATGGACTATACACCGGGGATCTTTGAGAACGACATCCAGAAACTGAACCCGAATAATCATTCATGGTGCAACACCACCCTCTGCAACCAACTCTCGCTTTATGTCACTCTCTATAGCCCGCTGCAGATGGCGGCTGACCTGCCTGAGAACTACGAGCGCTTCCGCGATGCTTTCCAGTTCATCATCGATGTGCCGGTAGAGTGGGATACGGTGTATTATCTGGAGGCTGAGCCTTATGAGT
>CALZOG010000049.1 GCA_945827635.1 uncultured Bacteroidales bacterium | reverse complement strand
TTTGAAGATTATATGCTCCTGTAATTGGCTATGGGCCATATCTGTCAAAGATATATAATCTTCCTTATCAACTGTTAGAACGGTAATAGGGTTATCCTGTATGTATATCTTAGTTGCTGACATATTCACATGTGATGATTTGTTATTGATGTCATTTGTCATTCATCCTTATGGTTGCTATTGTACTCTCTTTTTTACGCTGCCAGTGAGGTCAGACCTGGGTTCCTGTTTAACGTCAGGAAACGACGATATTAATCTTTGCCTTCGAAATAATGCCTATAGCTCCCGTTAATTCAATCCAGCGTGATGGACTAAGCGTGAAAGCATTACTACCAGCCTCTCGTAAAAGGGGATCGAATTCGACCCCTTTGAACTGCGGGTTATTCAATGCCTCCCACATTCCAAGATATTCAATCGTATTTTTGAGTCGCCCACTGACGGAATTGCGTGCCACGCAATGATTTCACGCGATAACCAACAGAAATGATAACATCCAAATTATAATTGTGCGTTCAATGAGTCTCATTTCCAAAACTTTATTTTTTTTGCATTTTTAGAAACACGATGCAAAGATACAAAAATATTTTGAATTATGCAAATGAAAACAATAAAAAATACAAAATACGCACAAGAAAGTACAATATTTAGCGGAACGCGCAATTTACGGGTTATCGGTTATGGGGGAATTTAGGATTTCAAATTTTAGATATTAGATTTTATCGGTTAGGGGATATGGATTAGGGGATATGTGCGAAACAGCAAAGTACAGGCGGCGATATACCGGCTAAAACAGAACACCGTTGCGTTGATGAGGAATAGTAGCAGAACCTATTGGTATGTTACGGAAGTTCAGGCAAATAAATAGTTGAAGTTGTTTGTGCCCGGTGATGCAAAAACATTGTCATGTAAACAGGAGCATAAACTATGTTTCCTTTTACGGATAAGTTGCCATTGCTCAACACTATGGCACGGCGGATAGTATAATCTGCATTCGACAGCACATTACTCAAAGCCACATGTCGCTGATAATCCTTGCCTGACTTAACCTCCAGCGGAATAATCTCATCATCCTGCTCAAGCAGAAAATCTACTTCACCCTGCTTCTTGCTATTGAAATAACGTAACGCCCAACCATGAGCATGCAGTTCTTGTGCAACCGCATTCTCATAAATAGCGCCATTGTTGAGATTGATATCACCCTGCAAAATCTTCAGCTGAATACCACTCACATATTGCGATGCCAATAGTCCCACATCGTTCTGGAACAGCTTGAACAGGTTGCGTTGTTCACTTAGTTTCAGCGGTACACGAGGTTCTTCTACATTATATGTCGGTAATGCCATGTCCGCGTCACGCAACCATACAAAACTGTTCTCGTGACGCGAGAATTTGATATGCTCATTCAAGTTCTTAAGTATAAAACGCTTGTTCTTGGCGTTCAGTTCCGGCGGAATCAGTTCGAAAATATCGTTGATGTATAGTTTGTTGTCCGGATCATAGCGGGCTATATCTTTCTTATATAGTGCCAAAATAGCTTGCTGCTCCAGCAACACCCGTTGCAAATCGTTAGTATCCACATATGTCTGTACCGCAGCCGGCATACCACCGACAATCAGATACAGGTTAAACAAACGTATCAGTTTCTCATGAATGTATGCATCTACCGGCTTACGCAGCCCCCAGGATTCACGTACTGAAGCAATCACTTCATCTGTCACACCTATGTTACGAATAAACTCGCAGAAATCCAACGGGTACATCTGATACTCGGACATGTACCCTACAGGTATAGAACGAACGTGCCTGAGTTCCAAGCCTAACAGCGATCCGCTCAGCGCATACATAAATCGTCCGTCATCCACCAAGGCTTTTACCCATGTCAAGACATCCGCATATTCCTGCACCTCATCAAAAAAGATTAACGTTTTTCCGGATTCTAATGGCTGTCTTGCATACGCAGAGATACGCAGGAGCAATTCCTGCACATTAGCTACACCATGCAGAACACTCTTGGTTTCAGGCTGCAAGAGAAAATTCATCTCTACCAACTGCAATCCGGCTTGTTTGGCATACTTGCGAATAGCGTAAGTCTTACCACTCTGCCTCGCGCCGGTAAGTAGCATCGCCTTGTTCGTTGTCGAATAATGGTGCTCTATTATGCTTTCAATGTTTCTGTTTAGCATATCTTTGTCCGTTTTTCCAATATGTTTTTGAACAGTTTTGTCCGTTTTTCCAATATATTTTTGAGCAGTTTTGTCCGTTTTTCCAACATTTTGGCGACAAAGATACGATTATTTTTTTAATTATGCAAATGAAAATGCTAAAAATGCACGAAATAAGTTCAAAAAATTCAAAATTTAACGCCAAACGCAATTTATCAGCTACCGGTTACGGGGTATGGAGGAATTTAGGATTTAAAATTTCTAATTTCTAATTTAGGATTTCAAATTTCAATTATTAGGTATCACTTGGCTTTGTAGTTCTTTGCCCAGAAGGTGAAAGCGCAAAGGCAGGCGAGGGTTATCACGCCGGCTATGGCGTAACCGATCCAGCGGTACTGCTCGGGCAGACGGAAACCTTCGGGAGCAATCAGAATATAACTGGTGCTGACCATAGTCATAAACAATGCCGGGATAAGGGCGATAAGATAGCCGAAACTATATTTCTGATTTCTGATTTCTGATTTCTGATTTCTGTAGAGCCAGACCGCACCCGCCCAGAGGGTGAACATAGCAAGCGTCTGATTCGTCCACGAGAAGTAGCGCCAAACGATGTCGAAATTGACGAACACCATACCAAACACGCAGGCAAACAATGGCAACGCGATAGCCAGACGTTTGATCTTGGGTTTCTGGTCGATATGCAGGAAGTCAGCCACGATGAGCCGTGCCGAACGCAGGGCTGTATCGCCGGAAGTGATAGGTGCCGCAATCACGCCGATGATGGCGAGGATGCCACCAATCGTGCCCAGCCACGAGCGCGAGACAACGTCAACCACCAGGGCAGCAATATTCTCGCCCTGGTGCTGCGCAGCAAACGCCTGCAATCCGTCGATGCCGTACAAGCCCTGTTCGGGATCGGCGAAGAACGTACCGGCAGCAGCCGCCCAGATAAGCGCGAGTATGCCTTCAGCCACCATAGCACCGTAGAAGATCCACCGCCCCTGACGTTCGTTGGTCAGGCAGCGCGACATGATAGGCGACTGCGTGCCATGGAAACCGGATATAGCACCGCAGGCGATGCTGACGAACATCATCGGGAAGATAGGCAGACCGTCCGCCTTGCGGTTGTAGAGTCCGTCGGTCAGTTCGGGCATGGCACTGCCATGCTTAGCGAGCATCACCACAGCTATGCCTATGCCCATGAACAGCAGCATGCCGCCAAAGATGGGATAGAAGCGGCCTATCAGCTTATCCACAGGCAAGACGGTAGCCAGGGCATAGTAAGCGAAGATAATCAGCACCCAGGCTATCGGCAGCGCCCTGCCGTGGAAAGGCATCGTGCCGAGCGGAGCCAGCCCCTGCAGCAGCGTAGCCGGGCCGGAGAGGAACGTGGTGGTAAGCAACAGTAACAAGACTAAGGATAGCATGCGCATGAACACGCGTATGCCCGAACCTAATTCACCACCCACGATCTCAGGCAGAGACACGCCGCCCTTGCGGAGTGACAACATGCCGCTCAAATAATCGTGCACACCACCGGCGAAGATCGTACCGAACACGATCCACAGGAACGCCGCAGGACCGAAGAAGATACCCATGATCGCGCCGAAGATAGGACCGAGGCCCGCGATGTTCAGAAACTGAACGAGGAAGATACGCCAGCCGGACATCGGCACAAAATCCACTCCGTCGTTCTTTGTGATGGCAGGCGTCTCGGCTTTCGGGTCGATGCCGAACACCTTTTCCACAAACGTGCCATACAGCACAAATCCAAGAATAAGCACTACGAGTGCTACAAGAAATGTAATCATATTTTCTAAATATCAGTAGTCAGCAATCAGATGTTAGAAATCAGCGTTCGCGAGCGTACAATTAGCAATTGTGAGCCTACAGACGCACGTTTTGCAATGCAAAGTTACAAAAAAGATATGAAAAAAACAAATTTTTCGTGATTTTTTTGCAAATATTTGCATAATTCAGAAAAATGTCGTACCTTTGCATCCGCTTTCGCAAAACAAAGCACGCGTTCAAAAAAAGATTACGCATCGGGCGTTTAGCTCAGCTGGTTTAGAGCATCTGCCTTACAAGCAGAGGGTCTGCGGTTCGAATCCGTAAACGCCCACAACAAACACGGTGCTGTAGTTCAGTTGGTTAGAATATCGGCCTGTCACGCCGGAGGTCGCGAGTTCGAGTCTCGTCGGCACCGCAAGAAAAAAGTTGCTCATGTGGGCAACTTTTTTTGTTATAAAGGAAGCCAAGTTTGGCTTCCTTTTTGTATTCTCGCATAACACGGTGCTACATCGCGCGCAGGATGGCAACACACTCCTCGGGCGTTTGTGCATCGTTGAGTCGGCTGTCGATGGGACATTGGCCAGAGCGGTCACGGTTGAGGATCATAGGCACCTCCTCGGTAGCCACCACCTTGACACCTGCCTGCTCGAGCAACTCGCGCGCGGGCGTACAAATAAGATTGGTATATACAGCCTGTACCCCACCCTCTATCATCAGCGCAGCGGCAGCCTTGCCGATCATCTTATCCGCCACTACCGCTCCGCGGAGACGTTCAGGCTGCTCGCTGAGCAAAGCCAGCAGGTCTTGTACGCCACGATTAGCATGAGTAGTGGTCACACCACGGTTGCGCACCAGCAGACTGAGGTTATTCGCATTCAGCAGACCCAGCATATCCGGACCATCAATACTGACAAGCCTGTACTCGCGGCTGCCCAAGCCGATCTTGGCGGCGTGCTCAAGGATATGTATGCCGTGGCGCGAGTTGATACGCTCGATGAGTGCGGCAGCATTGTCACCATCCTTTGAGGAATAATTGAATACCAGATCCACGCATGCCTGATCCAGTGCGACAGGATCCAATGATGCAAGAATACCTATATCGTTCATCTCGGGTGCAGCCGGATGGCTGTCGCAGTCGCAATCCACCGATAGGTTGTTCACCACATTGATATACAGGATACGTTCGCCGTTTCCGAAATAGTCGTGCACAGCTTGTGCAGCGGCTGCCATCGACTCAAGAAAACCATCCTGATTGTCGGTATGCAACCATGCTTTGGTGGTACTCTCGGTTATACCTGCAGAGTGGATATACGCCTTTCCTGCAGCCGAAGCGACGCCAATAGACTGATTCTTAAGCACACCGCCGAAGCCGCCCATAGCGTGCCCCTTGAAGTGCGCAAGGTTAATCATGAAGTCGTAGTTCTTCAGATGCGAGCCCACACGGTCGTAATGAATCCATGTGGTATCTCTGACAGGGATAGTGAAGTCACCCTCCTCATCCATGATATCCACCTTGGCTATATCGAGAAAGCCGTGATCGCGGATGGTCTGCCAGTGCTCCTTGGTAGAGTTGCGCTTACCGGGATAGGCTGTGTTGCACTCCACGATAGTGCCGTCAACGGTGTTTACCAACTGACGTATCAGTTCGGGCTTGAGGTAGTTGTGTCCGCCGGCTTCGCCCGTGGAGATCTTCACCGCCACACGACCTTGAGCCGGACGACCGAGTGCCTCGTATATCCTAACCAGCGACGCCGGCGATATATCCTGTGTCATTAATACGACCGGTGCGCCTGACTCCTGATTGCAGAACGACGATTGTTCGGTGTTGTCCGACGTATGCCGAGAAGAGGTGCAACCTGCCAGCAGAACGGCAAGGGCTGCAAGAAGAATATTGGTTTTCATTCTTATATATTGTTTGGATTGTTTATTATTCTAATACATGACTGCAGCATTGCTGCCGCGCCCACTCAAACAGTTTCTTGCATTTTAACTGACAATTTGTTCTACGACCGCAAAGTTACAAAAAAATCAGCAAATTTGCAAATCTCGCAACAAAAAATTTGTGTATATCAGTTTTTTTTTGTATCTTTGTACCCGAAATCAAAAACATACAGTTATGATAACCCTCAACAACGAGCCCTACCCCGATACGTACTTCGAGTTCCCTGTTGAGATGCTTAAATAGGTACACACCCCGGCACAAGAGCAAGCAAACGATGGCAAAAACAATCTTCATAACAGGCGGAGCAAGCGGCATAGGCGCTGCTACGGTTAGCAAGTTCCTGAGCGAAGGCTGGAACGTGGCATACACGGATATTCAGCAGCCGGAAGACAAGCGTGAGACAGATAAGGCGCTGTTCGTCTGCGCCGATTCATCCGACAAGGCTGCCATGACAGCCGCAGCACAGCAAGCCGAACAAGTGTTCGGAGGGATAGATGCGCTGTTCTGCAACTCAGGTATCCATCAGCGGAACACGATTCTGGATATCAGTCAGGAGGATCTGGACAAGATCATCCGCACGAACATCTACGGCACGACCTACACGCTACAAGCCGTTCTGCCGCATATCATTCGTCGCGGTGGCGGAGCAGTGGTGCTGAACAGTTCGGATCAGTTCTTTGTCGGCAAGGCGCACAGTTTCGCCTATGGGCTAACCAAAGGCGCTATCGGACAGATAGCCCGCAGCCTCGCCATTGATATGGGGCCGTACAACATTCGTGTGAACGCCATCTGCCCTGGTACGATACACACTCCGCTGGTTGATAAACTGTTCAACGCCTTTTCCGAGAAAGACCACAAGACCATTGAGCAATACTGGCAGGAAGAAAATGCCCTGTTTGCCCGCGGCGAAGCAGGTAAGCCGGAGGAGGTAGCGGAAATGGTGTATTTCCTGATTTCCGACAAGGCATCGTTCTGTACAGGCGGTCATTACCTGATTGATGGTGGGCTGGTGTGCAAGTAGCGGAGATCGGATGCAAGATGCCGGATGAATAGCAACGTCCACAACCTATACATGTGTCATGGTCGAACTTCGGAAAGACCATTGTCTCTTGATCCGGATCAGTGGACAGAACGATGTTCGGCAACTCCTCGCCTACGAGTTTTTTCAGCTCTGTTATACCTCGCTGTTGCCTATAGTGCTGCAAAGATAAAAAAATCCGACATTTGCAAATGTACGGATAAAAAACTGCATTATTTTCTGTTTTTCGTTGCTACGGCACGTATCTGCTACGTGCAAAAACAATAATTGCCGACGTGGTTCGCCGGCAATTACTGTAGTGCATGTTGCTATTACTTGCTCAAGGTTACGCCTTGTGCGTCGTACTCAACGTTGTTGCGACGGATGATCAGTTGACCGTTGCGCAGGATCTTGGTGGCAACAGCCTTGGCGTCGGTGTTCGCTACACTTGCGCCGTACTCACCCAGACGGGCATTAACCTTGTAGCCCTTCGAGTTGATACCCTGTACCTCAATCACGGCATTGTCGTTAACGGTCATCACGCCGTCCACGATGAACCAGAGAGGTATAGTATAGTATCCCTCGTCATCCGTTGTTCCGGCGAACGAGCCGGAGAGACGCTGATCGGAAACCGAACCTGCTGTAATTGTTCCGGGCACCAGCTCATCTGCCGATACAGGATATTCACCTGCTACGAGCTCGCTTGCACCTGTTGGCAACCAAACCTCCAGCTCGATCGTCTCTCTGTCATCGTTAGCAGCCGTGATGAACAGCACGCCGTAATCTGCCAGGTAGGTGTCATCTACCTCATACGTCGGGTACTGAACATTGAAGTTCTCCACAGCGTCATACTCGATCTCGGTCGAAGGCGCGTAGGTCACAACCTTGGCTGCTATGCGCAGCGTAAACTCAGGCACATCCTTACCGTTCAGGTACCCCTGACCGAGATACGTACCCGTGATCACTGCAGTCGAATCCTGAGCATTGAAGGTAACAATGATATTCAGTGCCAGCGGAGTGTACTCCTCAGCCACCTTCAGCGAGTCGTTCTGAACATATACAGAGTCGATAGCGGTGTAGTGCATATCCAGGTCAGCCTCCGAGTATGTACCTTCAACTGCGTCGGATATGACGTCAATGGCTACATAGAATGTGTTATCTGCATTCGCACCTACTACCTGCCAATCCTTGTAGTCAGGATAGATGGTCAGCACTGCATCGTCAATCTCGATTGCAATATCGCGAGTCTTGTCAGGACGAACATACTTCAGATCCAGTGTGTACTCGATGTTGTCGTAGCACAGTACCTTACCGGTCAGTTCAGCACCTTCCGAACCGTTGATGATCTTGATGGCACCGCTGTAGATCCGAATATTGTTGATGTCACCGGAAGTCTCTTCTCCGATTACGAAATCACCGAATGTGCCGGGCAAGAAGAAGTTAACATCGTAATCATCGTTGCTGGCAGTAGCCATAACAACGCCGAGGAAGTCAAACAATGAGTCGTCTATTACGAGGTTAGTGGCTTCGATGGTAGCCTCACCCTGCTTGGTCGGGGCGGCAAAGAATGCGTCAAAGATGTACTTCACGCCGTCAGATGCTATAATCTCGGCAGCGATCAGCAGACTATCGTTACGCTCTACGATAACTGCTTTTGCACTCTTGGCGTCCAGCACCGTGCTGTTGCCTTCCGCGTCATTGATTGCAACCCTGGTGTAATCAAGATCGAAATCCTCGTTCGCACTGTCATACTCGCCTACGGCAGACTCGCTGTTCTCACTCCAGATATCCAATTGGAGCGCATACTCGGCATCTGCTACACTTATCGTCCAATCCTGAAAGTATGAGCTGTACGAGAGCTTGGCGCACGTCTTGAACGAGTGCTTAACTTCCTCTCCCGAAGGGATGAACTCCTCTTCATCGTAGTGGAACGTGAAGGCTGCATCCAACGAGTCAACACACGAACCTGCAAAGTGTACAAGCTTCTTCTGGGCAAAGGCGTCTTTCTTTACGGACTTCTTTGCCAAAGATTTCTTCTCCGTACGCAGTTGTCCTACTGCAGCACGCTGAAATTTGACCGCACCGGCTTTCTTGGCTACCGGAGCTGCACTCGCGCCCAGCACAATGGCTACAGCGCACAAAAGTGATAAAAATTTCTTCATCATTTGTTTGTTTAAATAACTATTATAGTAGTTTGGTTTAATGTCTTGCGTGCAGCGCTGCCTCGTGCGAGGCACAAAAAACGATGCGCGAACGCAAATCGGTTGCAAAGATATAAAAAAGTAAGCAAACATCCAAATTTCGCAGCATTTTTGCTCATATTTGGAAAAATTTTTGACATTTTGCAATATGCAAGCACAAAATAAGTGCCATTTCTTCCACTTTTGCCAGTGTAAATTTTTCATAACTTTGGTGACTTTTCCTAACATTAGCAGACCTTTTTTAGCTGTTTTACAATGTGTCTATTTTTTCAGGATAAGACAAAAGGAGGGGGACGGGTGACGGGGAAGTGGTGATACAACAGTAATACAAAAAACCGATTGCTGCGTTATGCAACAACCGGTTTTTCTGACTTTATAGTCTGAGTGCACTTACTCTGCGGCGGGAGCCTCGGCAGCAGGAGCAGCCTCCTCGGCCTTAGCAGCGGCTTTCTTGCCGGCACGACGAGTCGATTTCTTGGCAGCCTTCTTGGTCTCCTTGAGCATGTTCTCGTTGTAATCAACGAGCTCGATCAAACACATCTCAGCAGCATCTCCCTGACGGAAACCTGTGCGGAGGATACGTGTGTAACCACCCGGACGGTTGGCAATCTTCTCAGCAACGTTCTGGAAGAGTTCGGTAACAACTGTCTTTTGTTTGAGTTCGGAGAACACCAGACGACGATTGGCCTGCGAATCCTCTTTTGCGCGGGTGAGCAGCGGCTCAACATAGATGCGCAGTGCCTTAGCCTTTGCCAGCGTGGTGTGAATACGCTTGTGCATAATCAGCGAGCAAGCCATGTTCGACAGCATCGATGCACGGTGATTGGCTTTGCGACCAAGGTGATTGAATTTCTTATTATGACGCATAATAATTCTAATTTAAAGATTTGAAAATTTCTAATTTGAAGATTAGAAGATTACTCATTGAGTTTGTATTTGCTAATATCCATGCCGAAAGCCAGGCCGTTGCGCTCGAGCAGCTCATCGAGTTCGCTCAGTGACTTCTTACCGAAGTTGCGGAACTTCAGCAGGTCAGCACGGTGGAACTTAACGAGGTCGCCCAGAGTCTCAACCTCTGCTGTGTTCAGGCAGTTCTGTGCACGAACGGAGAGATCCATATCAGCCAGGCGCTGGTTGAGCAGCTGGCGCATACGCAGCAACTCCTCGTCCAGAGCCGACGTGGTGATCTTTGTGGTCTCCTCGATCACGATCTTCTCGTCAGAGAAGAGCATGAAGTGGAAGATCAGGATCTTCGCAGCCTCCTTCAGGGCATCCTTCGGCGAGATAGAGCCGTCGGTCTCAATCTCGAGGGTCAGCTTCTCATAGTCGGTACGCTGCTCCACACGATACTGGTCGATAGCCATCTTCACGTTGCGTATAGGCGTGTAGATAGAGTCGATAGCCAGCACGCCGATAGGATCGTTCGAGTGGCGGTTCTCGTCACCGGGAACATATCCGCGACCTTTGTTCAGCGTGATCTCTATCTCGAAATCGGCTGTCTCGTCCATCTCACAGATGCGCAACTCAGGATTGAGCACCTCAAAGTTCTGGAGGAAATTGTTCATTTCGCCAGCAAGAAACTCGGTGGAGCCGTGTACGTGCATGCGGATGGTCTCAGAGGTGGCGTCCACTTCGTCAAGATGACGGAAGCGTACCTGCTTGAGGTTAAGGATCATGTTGGTAACATCATCGATGACGCCAGGGATAGTAGCAAATTCATGATCAATACCATTGATTCTAATTGCGCAGATGGCATAGCCCTCCAGCGAGTTCAGCAGAACGCGGCGGATGGCATTACCAACTGTAATACCATAACCCGGCTCGAGAGGACGAAACTCAAACTTGCCTTTCGTCTTGCTCGAATCCAACATGATAACCTTGTCAGGTTTAATGAAATCTAATATTGCCATGAATTCAATTGTTATTTAGAGTACAACTCAACGATTAACTGCTCCTTGATGTTCTCAGGAATCTCCTCGCGCTGCGGGATGTTCAGGTACTTACCGCCCTTGATTGACTCATCCCATGCAAGCCAAGGATACTTCGAGTGGTTGAAGCCCTCCAGCGAAGCAGCAATCACCTCAAGCGATTTAGCCTTCTCGCGAACGGCTACCACTTGACCGGGTTTAACCTCGTACGACGGAATATTCACAACCTTGCCGTCAACCGTGATGTGACGGTGGCTTACCAACTGACGGGCAGCTGCACGTGTAGGTGCTATACCCAGACGGTAAACGAGGTTATCCAGACGGCTCTCGAGCAGCTGGAGCAGAATCTCACCGGTAATACCTTTCTTGCGGGATGCCTTGGCGAACAGCAGACGGAACTGACGCTCCAGTACGCCGTACGTATATTTGGCTTTCTGCTTCTCGGCTAACTGCGTGCCGTACTCAGAGTTCTTTTTACGACGATTAACGCCGTGCTGACCGGGAGCGTAATTACGCTTGTCAAGTACTTTGTCCGGGCCGAAAATTGCCTCGCCAAAGCGACGCGAAATACGCGACTTGGGTCCAATATATCTTGCCATAATTATTTACGATTTAACGATTTACAATTTACAATTTACTATTATACACGGCGACGCTTGGGAGGACGGCATCCGTTGTGAGGCATAGGAGTTACGTCGATAATCTCGGTAACATCAATACCTGCTGCTACGCAAGCGCGGATAGCGGACTCACGACCCTGACCCGGACCCTTGACGTATGCTTTCACCTTGCGCAAGCCAAGGTCATAAGCGACCTTTGCGCAATCCTGTGCTGCCATCTGGGCAGCATACGGGGTGTTCTTCTTCGAGCCACGGAAGCCCTGTTTGCCTGCCGACGACCAAGAGATAACCTGACCGTCACCATTTGCCATTGTTACAATCACATTGTTAAACGAAGACATTACATGCAGTTGACCCACACCATCAATCTTCACAACACGTTTCTTGGCTGCTACTGTTTTCTTTGCCATAATCTTACAAATAATTTAGTGGGTTAATTACTTCGTTGCTTTCTTCTTGTTAGCAACCGTCTTCTTCTTACCCTTGCGGGTACGAGCGTTGTTCTTCGTGCTCTGACCGCGTACCGGCAAACCGATACGGTGACGCACGCCACGATAACAACCGATATCCATCAATCGCTTGATGTTCAGTTGTGTTTCCGAACGGAGATCACCCTCAACTTTGTACTGCGCACCGATGATCTCACGAATCTTTGCTGCTTGGTCGTCCGTCCAATCCTCTACCTTGATGCTTGGGTCTACGCCTGCCTCTGAAAGGATCTTCTTTGCGCTTGAACGACCTATTCCGTAGATGTAAGTCAATCCGACTTCTCCGCACTTGTTCTGCGGCAGATCTACTCCGACAATTCTTATAGCCATAATTATTTACTTAAGGATAAAACTGATTTACTGTTTCTAAGTGAGGATGCTTATCCTTGACGCATCTTCATCTTAGGTTCTTTTTTGTTAATTACATACAAATGCCCTTTGCGACGTACAATCTTGCAGTCTGCATTGCGCTTTTTGATGGAAGCTCTTACTTTCATATCAAAGAGAAGTTAATTAATGGGTTGCCTTATAGCCCTAAAAACTGATACAAAAACCGTGCCAGAACGATAAGGTACTTCCGATTATTTACTTGTATCTAAAGGAAATTCTTCCTTTAGTCAAATCATACGGGCTCATCTCGAGTTTCACACGGTCACCGGGAAGAATCTTGATATAATGCATACGCATCTTACCGGATATATGTGCCGTGATGATATGTCCGCTCTCCAGCTGAACCCTGAACATTGCGTTCGACAGTGCTTCGGTGATCACACCGTCAACCTCGATTGCGTCTTGCTTTGCCATAACGATACTATTTGCGTTGTTGATTTATTTGAATCAGATGAATCGGTCGCCAAGAACCTCTTGTATATAATCAAACGTCGAGAGTATATCCGCCTTGCCGTTGCGTATGCAAACCGAGTGCTCATAGTGAGCGGTAGGTTTGCGGTCGATGGTGCGTGCCGTCCAGCCGTCGTCCTCAATCAGGATGTGCCGGCGGCCCAGGCTGATCATCGGCTCGATGGCGATAGTCATACCTGACTTGAGCACTACCCCGTTGCCGCGGCGACCGTAGTTGCACACCTCGGGATCCTCATGCATGTCGCGACCTATACCATGCCCCACGAACTCGCGGATAACACCGTAACCGGCTTTCTCGCAGTAGTTCTGGATAGCAAAACTTATGTCGCCCAGCCGGTGTCCCGTCACCGCCTGCTCTATACCAAGGTACAGAGCCTGCTTGGTGGTCTTGAGCAGCCGCATCACATCATCGGAGATCTCGCCCACAGGGAACGTGTATGCGCTATCGGAGTGGAAACCGTTCAGCAGAATACTGCTGTCGATGGTGATGATATCGCCATCCTTGAGTACGGTCTGTTCCGACGGTATACCGTGTACCACCTGCTCGTTGACCGAGGTGCAAAGAGCACAGGGAAAACCCTCATAGCCCTTGCAGGCAGGTATACCTCCGTTGTCACGGATATATTCCTCTGCGATTCGGTCCAACTCAGCGGTAGTCACACCCGGCACGATGTGCTTTGCCACTTCGGCGTAAGTCTTCGACAGCAGGATGTTACTCTCCCGCATGAGCTCGACCTCTTCGTCTGTCTTCAAATAAATCATCTATGCATTTACCATTTGGTCATTTACCATCTAATCATTTGGCAATTGACGATTAGTATGCCATAGCACCACGTCCCTTGATACGCATGCCGGACTCGAAGAATCCGTCATAGTGACGCATCAGCAGGTGGCTCTCTATCTGCTGGAGGGTATCCAGGATCACACCTACCATAATCAGCAAGCTCGTACCGCCGTAGAACTGTGCAAAGCCCATCGATACGCCGAACAAGCGAGCAAAAGCAGGCAGGATAGCGATGATAGCCAGCAGGATAGATCCCGGCAGGGTGATACGGCTCATGATGGTGTCGATGTACTCAGCGGTCTTGCGACCGGGCTTAACACCGGGGATAAAACCGTTGTTGATCTTCAGGTTCTCAGCCATCTGAACGGGGTTGATGATAACGGCGGTGTAGAAGTACGTAAACGCAATAATGAGCAGAGCGAATACGAAATTGTACCAGAATCCGTTGTTATCCATAAACGCGTTCACAAAGGCGTTCGAACCGTCGGTACGGAAACCAACGATAGCGATAGGGATAAACATGATTGCCTGTGCAAAGATGATAGGCATCACGTTCGCAGCGTTCACCTTCAGAGGGATGAACTGACGCACGCCGCCGTACTGACGGTTACCCTCGATACGCTTGGCGTACTGAACGGGGATACGGCGTGTACCCTGAACTAGCAGGATAGCGAACATGAACACAGCTATCAGCAGCACGATCTCAAGCAGGAACACAACCAGTCCGCCACCTGCATCATTCAAACGGGAGCTGAACTCCTGAATGAGTGCACCCGGCAGACGGGCAATGATACCAATCAAGATGATGAACGATATACCGTTGCCAACACCGCGGTCAGTGATACGCTCACCCAGCCACATTACGAACATGGAGCCTGCGGTGAGGATGATCGTTGACACGATAGTGAACGCGTTGAATCCTATCTCCACGTGCTGACCGGCTTGAGCCATCTGTACGGAGAGGTTAACCAGGTACGAAGGACCTTGGAACAACAGGATCGCAACTGTCAGGTAACGAGTGATCTGATTCATCTTCTGACGACCGGACTCACCCTCCTTCTGCATCTTCTGGAAGTAAGGAACTGCTATCGAGAGCAGCTGGATGATAATCGATGCGGAGATGTAAGGCATGATACCCAACGCAAAGATTGATGCGTTGGAGAAAGCACCACCCGAGAACATATCCAGCAACGCCATCAGTCCGCCTTCCGTCTGCGCATGAAGGGCAGTCAGGGCCATAGGATCAATACCCGGCAAGACAATGAACGAACCGAAACGGTAAATCAGTACGAACAACAGCGTTGTCAGTACACGACCGCGGAGGTCCTCGATCTTCCAGATATTCCTGATAGTCTCAATAAATTTCATAATCAAAATTTCAATTTGCCTATGTCGTCTTGCCGCAGCCGGAGGCGTTTTGCCTGCCGGCTACGCAAGACCTCATAATTTTAGAGTTTCACTACGGTTCCGCCTGCTGCCGTGATAGCCTCTTCAGCTTTCTTCGAGAAAGCGTTGGCTTCCACAGTGATCTTAGCGGTCAGCGTGCCGTTACCCAGAACCTTAACCAGCACGTTCTTGCCTACGAGGCCGGCATTGTGCAGATCAGCTACGCCGATCTTCTCCAGCTGCTTGGCCTCAGCCAGTGCCTGCAGTGTACCGAGGTTGATGGCCTTGTACTCTACGCGGTTAATATTCTTGAATCCGAACTTAGGCAAACGACGCTGCATAGGCATCTGTCCGCCCTCGAAGCCGATCTTCTTCGAGTAACCCGAACGCGATTTGGCACCTTTGTGACCACGGGTGGATGTTCCACCGAGGCCGGAACCTGCACCGCGACCGATACGCTTGGCAGTCTTTACAGAGCCCTGGGCGGGTGTTAAGTTATTCAATTCCATAATTCCTAACGATTTTAGTCAATTACTTTTACCAAGTGTTTCACTTTCTCGACCATACCGAGAATAGCGGGAGTAGCCTCATGCTCAACGACAGCGTTCATCTTGCGAAGACCGAGGGCTTCCATAGTTTCCTTCTGCACTTTCGGAGATTTGATCGTGCTGCGAACTTTCTGAATCTTAATTGTTGCCATAATCTTCTTGATGATTTATCCGTTAAACACTGTTGAGAGGCTTACGCCACGGTTCTGAGCCACCATACGTGCGTCACGCATCTCGCCCAGAGCGGCGATGGTAGCCTTAACGAGGTTGTGGGGGTTAGACGAACCTTTGGCTTTAGCCAGCACGTCTTTTACGCCTACGCTCTCGAGCACGGCACGCATAGCACCACCGGCCTTAACACCCGTACCTTGCGAGGCAGGCTTGAGCAGTACGCGGGCACCGCCGAACTTCGACTCCTGCTCGTGAGGGATGGTTCCCTTCAGGACAGGCACTTGGATCAGGTTCTTCTTGGCAGCCTCGGTAGCCTTCTGCATTGCAGCGGCGACCTCACCGGCCTTACCCAGACCGTAACCTACAATACCATTCTCATTTCCAACAACTACGATAGCTGCGAAAGTGAATGTACGTCCACCCTTGGTAACTTTCGTTACACGGTTGACAGCAACGAGGCGCTCCTTGAGCTCCAGGTCTTGTGTTGTTTTTACTCTTTGCATAATCGTACGTTATTAGAATTTGAGACCTGCCTCACGGGCAGCGTCAGCCAGTTGTTGAACTCGACCGTGGTACAGATAGCCGTTACGGTCAAACACTACCTCAGTTACACCTGCCTTGATGGCATTCTCTGCGATAGCCTTGCCTACCTGGGCGGCTTTCTCTGTCTTGGTCATCTTATCTTTGATTCCGAGCGACGAAGCGCTGGCGAGTGTTACGCCTTTTACATCATCAATCACTTGAGCGTAAATTTGGCTGTTGCTGCGGAATACGGTCAGACGAGGACGCTCAGCCGTACCCGACACCTTCGTGCGGATAGCAGCTTTAATTTTGAGTCTTCTTGCTATTTTCTGAATCATAATCTTTCCTTTCTATTATTTACCAGCCGACTTACCAGCCTTACGACGTACAACTTCACC
>CALZOG010000048.1 GCA_945827635.1 uncultured Bacteroidales bacterium | reverse complement strand
TAACTAATTATTTCTTAGCTGCGTCAAAGCGAACAACGATGTCGAGGAGGGAGATAGAAGCATCTTCCATTTCGTTAACGAGACCCTCAACGAGAGAAAGGATGTAGTTGTAGAATACCTGAAGGATAATAGCAATGATCAAACCTACGAGGGTGGTAAGAAGAGCCACCTTGATACCGCCTGCAACAACGGTAGCAGACATATCACCAACCTGCTGAATCTTATCAAATGCCTGGATCATACCGATAATGGTACCCATGAAACCCATTGAAGGAGCAATTGCGATAAAGAGGGTAATCCAAGAGAGGTTCTTCTCGAGGAGACCGAGCTGAACGCCACCATAGGAAGCAACAGTCTTCTCTACAACTTCAACGCCTTCATCGTAACGGCTGAGGCCCTGATAGAAGATAGATGCTACCGGACCGCGAGTGTTACGGCAAACGTCGAGTGCTTTTTCCATACCGCCATTGTTGAGAGCTGCCTCTACGTTAGCGAGAAGCTTCTTCGTGTTGGTCTTAGCGAGAGAGAGGTAAATGATACGCTCAATGCAAAGAGCGAGACCGAATACCAAGCAGAGGAGGGTTGCAGCCATAAAGCCAGCACCACCTTCAATGAACTTGGTTTTAAGAGCTTTGTGGAGAGCTACGAGACCGCCCTCTTCAGCTACTTCTTCAGCTGCTACTTCAGCTACCTCAGCAGCAACTTCTTCTTCAACTACCTGTTCAGTGGTTTCTGCAGCAGGAGCTGCTTCTTCTTGAGCCATTACAGCAACGCTACCAAAGCTGAGCATTGCGAGTACCGTAAGGGTTGCAAATACTTTTTTCATTGTGTTTGTGTTTTTGAGTTATTTAATTTAAATGTATTTTTCTGATAAATTCTGCCGTTCGGTCTTCGTGTTCCTCATCGGGGTAGCGCGCGCGTAAGGGAACCACCCCGCTGAATGCACATGCACCAGCGTAGATTTGAGTAAAAGATTATTTTTACGTAATCTTTCGTTGCGGAGAGACGGGGATTCGAACCCCGGAAACCCTTTTGGAGTTTACACGCTTTCCAGGCGTGCCTCTTCAACCACTCGAGCATCTCTCCTTGTTAAATTATTTTCTCCAGACAACCCGAAATCGGGTTTTGGCGCATATCCGACTACAAAGGTACAAAAAATAATTGAAAAAACAAAACGTTTTGTAAAAAAAATTACTTTTTCGTGTATTTTTTTTCTAATTTACGCCAAATTTCGCCGATTTGCGTCTGTTGAGTGCCATTTTTTTGTCAAAATTGCGGCAGCCGGAACAGTTTTCTGCTATTGGCTGATGTCACCCGAATGATCTCCTCCGGGGTACAATCGTATATCTCTGCCAGGCGCATGACTACATAACGCATCAGTATCGGTTCGTTCCTCTCTCCGCGATGAGGTGTCGGTGCCAGGTATGGTCCGTCTGTCTCCAGCAGAATTCTGTCCAATGGCACGTTGGCAATGTTTTCTGCCAGATGGCTATTCTTGAACGTCAGCACACCGCCTATGCCCAAGTACATTCCCATTTTTATCCACTGCTGTGCTACTTCGGCACTGCCGCTGTAGCAGTGTATAACACCTCTCAGACCGGGCTCTGTCCCCGTGTTGCCCGTTACCGACCGGAGGATTTCTTCTCCTACGATATTCAGGCTGTCGGCTGTGGCGTCGCGTGAGTGGATAATTACCGGCAAACCCAATTCCCGAGCCCAGCGTAGTTGTGTGCGTAGCACTTCGTGTTGCGCCTGGTCAAACTCGCGGTTGTAATGGTAATCAAGTCCGATCTCTCCAATCGCGACTATCCGTTCGCTTATATCCAGTTCGTCACCGATGTGCGCGAGCATTGCCTGATGCAGTATATCCAACTGCTCCTGCCAGTCGTCCGCTACGTTTTGCGGATGCAGCCCCAATACGGGATAGCAGAATCCGCGCCAGCGGCGGCAGACATCAAATATTCCTTCTATCGAAGATTTGTCCACTCCGGGAATAACGATGGCTTCTATCCCTCCGTCTTTCTGGCGCTGAAGCATTTCGTCGCGGTCGGCTGCGTATGCTTCTTCATCTATATGACAATGGCTGTCAATCATAAGTCTTTTATCGTTTAGCAGCCAATATTGGCTGCGGTCTTTATTCTTTCAGCGCAGCGGTCTTTTGTCTAAACAATATAGACGAGTCGCCGTAGCTCAGGAATCGGAAGTCATGGTTTAATGCATAGTCGTATATCCGATGCCAGTTGCCGTCCACAAATGCCGAAACCAGCAACAGCAGGGTGGATTTGGGCTGATGGAAGTTTGTAATCAGCTGATCTACGATGCGGAAGGTGTATCCCGGACGTATCATAATCTGTGTCTCCGCATGCAACGTGTCCTGACCTGTGGCATCCAGATAGTCCAGTATAGCCTGCAAGGCATCGTGTGCACTCAGTGTGTATTCGCGCTCGTACGGCTCGTGCTGGTTGATGTGCAGGGTATCAATGTCCCTGAACGTCGATTGGTCAATGCCACTGAGTCTTACTCCCATAAAGTACAACGATTCCAGCGTACGCATTGAAGTCGTACCTACGGCTACAATATGTCCGAGTCCTGCCTGTATATCTGCAATCGCCCGTCGCGGTACAGCAATGATCTCCGTGTGCATCGGGTGTTCGTTGGCATCCTCTACTTTCACCGGCTGAAAGGTGCCGGCGCCTACGTGCAGTGTCACCTCTGTAGTCTGTATGCCGCGTTGCTTAAGGTTGTTCAGTACCTCTTGCGTGAAGTGCAAACCGGCAGTAGGTGCTGCCACCGAACCTTTGATGCGCGAATAGACGGTCTGATATGTTGTCTTGTCGCTCTCCTCGGTTTTGCGGTTGAGGTAGGGCGGGATAGGCAGTTCGCCTATTGCCTCCAGAATCTCGGAGAAGGCGACACTCTCATCATCCCAGATGAAGTGCACCGAATAGGTGTTACCCTGTTGGGCGCCTTTATACGCGCGCAGGTGCACGTCGCGCGTACCTATTGTAACGGGTAACTCTATGTACTCCGTGTTGAACTTCTTTGCATTGCCCAACATACATTTCCATACGCAGCCCGTAGTCGAACTGAGGGATAACTGGTAGTCGTACGGCTCTATAGGAGCCAGACAGAAGACTTCGATACGTGCTCCTGTGGACTTATGAAAAACCAACCGCGCCTGAATGACGCGGGTGTTGTTATACACCAGCAGCGAGCCGCCGGGGATATATTCGCCTATGTGGTAGAACTTATCCTCGCTTACTGTCCCTTCGCGGTACACGAGCAGTTTGCTGTGGTCTCTTTGTGCGAGCGGGTACTTGGCGATCTTCTCGTCGGGTAGAGGATAGTCGTACTCGGCTATCAGTATGGGGCTTTCTGTCATAATGTTTTTTGCTTTGGACAGCCGTGTTCGGCTGCGGTCTTTTGTCTTTCTGCGGGGCAGTCTTCTTCCACTCCTTGTGTTCTCCTTGGAACAGTTCGTATTGGTTGTACAGGCAATCCAGTTCACCGTTGAGCAGATGAATCTTCTTCGACGGCTTGAGACCGATGCACTTCATTGCTTCCTCGTTGCTGGATATCACCCACGCTGTGGCACCGGTGAACTGGAACTTCAGAGCCTTGCCCATATCGCTGTACAGGCGGAGCACATCTTTGTCTTGTGCCAGCCGCTCGCCATAAGGCGGGTTAATGATTACCAGGGCACCGTTCGAATCAAATCCTTCTTCTTTCAGTTTTTCGCCTTTCAGCTCTTCGATGCGTATCTGCTTGATGTCCACGTAACGCTGCACGCCTGCCGAGCGGATGTTCTTCATTGCGGCTTGTACGGCATAGAAACCGGCATCCGAACCGTAGATGTGATGCGTGAACTCACGCTCGTCACTGTCGTCCTCGCTGATGGTAGCAAACAAATCTTTGTTGAAGTCCTTCCAGTTCTCAAATGCAAAATGCTTTCGGAAGATGCCGGGTGGTATGTTCATCGCGATGAGTGCCGCCTCTATCAACAACGTGCCGGAGCCGCACATCGGGTCATACAGATCCGACTGTCCTTGCCAGCCTGCCATCAGCAGCATACCTGCTGCCAATGCTTCGTTGATAGGCGCATCGGTCTGTGCTACGCGCCAGCCGCGCTTGTGCAGGCTCTCACCACTGCTATCCAGCGAGACGGTGACCGTCTCGGCTGCGATGTGCACGTTGATATACAGGTCGGGATCAGTGATGCGTACGCTCGGCCGCTTGCTGTACTTCTCGTTGAACAGGTCGGCTATAGCATCCTTAACCTTGTATGTCACGTATCGCGAGTGTTTGAAGGTCTCCGAATAGACCGTCGCGTCAATGCTGAATGTTGTCGTGAGGTCCATGTATTGTTCCCAATCAATCTTCTTGACCTCGGCATATACCTCATCTGCATCATTGGCGCGGAACGTGGCTATAGGCACGAGCACACGCGAGGCTGTTCTGAGCCACAGGTTGGCGCGGTACAACAGACCTTTGTCGCCGGTAAACGACACGGCACGGCGACCGATCTCTATATCGTTGCCGCCCAATGCGGTAATCTCGCCCGCCAGTACCTCCTCCAGACCTTTGAAGGTCTTGGCTATCATTGTAAACTCTGTGCCCATACGTGTAAGGAATATATAAGGAAATTTGTGACGAACTTATTGCTCTTGTCCGAGCAGGTCGAACATCTTGTCGCCTTTTATAATCATGATCTGTCCGTTGCGGAAGATCTTGCGTGTAGCCGGAACTTGCCCCTCAGCAACGGATTGTATGCCCGAAGGATAGTCCTGAACGAAATATTTCATATAGTACGGAGCGCAAACATCCTCTGCCGGTTTGTCAGCGGTAGGTGCTGCCGTGCGGTTGATTGCGTGCCCAGATTGTGTGGCAGCTTCGTTCCAAAATCCGCGGTTGAGCCAACTCTCGATGACTGTTCCCTTGCTGGTGCTCCAGTTGGTGTCGTCACCGTTGCCGGCTTCCTCCGGGAACCAGTAATTGATTCCGCCCACGTTCTCCAGCGGTTTGAGCGCATCTACCAGGTCTTTTACAAAGTTGTATTGGCCTTGCACGGTGTTTGCCCATACATCGCGTGTGTCGTAGTTGAATGTTCCGTCTGCAGGCCAATACTGGAAGTTGTATGCGCACTCCACGATATGTACTTTCTTCTCCGGGAAGTCGGTGGCTAACTGCTTGATAGCCTTAACCAGGTTGTTTTTGTCAGATTTGGCTTGAACCTGCTCATCAGTCAGATAGCCGTGCCAGAACGGGTAGTAACTCAGTCCTATGATGTCAAAGTCCACGCCACCGTCTATCAGTTTCTGATAGTAGTATTTGTTGTATCCGGTGTTGGTCGGGCGGTCGGTGTGAATGATGATTTTTGCCTCGGGCAGTTCGTCACGTACAGCATCACATCCGGCTTTCAGCAGGCCAAGGTAACCGCTCCAGTTGCTGTCCTGCTTGTCATACGGAGCCACTTTTATTCCGCACATTCCGTACATGATCTCATTGCCAACCTGCACAAGGTCGGGTGTGGCGTCTGCTTGCTTCATTGCTTGCAACACCTGATGGGTATAAGTGCCTACGTGTTCAGCCATCTCGGCGTCCGACGAGCCTTTCCAGGCGGCAGGAGCCTGTATATGTGTGGCGTCCATCCATGTGTCGGAGTAGTGGAAATCAAGCATGAAGTATGCGCCGGCATCCTTGATACGCTTGCCTAATGCGGCTACATATTCGGTCGTCTGGCATACTGCAGGATCCGTTCCGTCGGGCTGAACGAAGATGCGTACGCGGAACGTGTTCCAGCCGCAGGATTCAACGAACCAAGTAACCATGTCGTTAATCTTTTTGCCATTAGCATCCTTGTAGTAAGAGTTATGTGCTTCATATTGCGGGAGCAGCGAGATGTCACCGCCTACATAGCGCTGTTCGGCAGCAAGGGCATTCATTCCGAGCAGTCCTGCGCAGAGACAGAGTGATAGTAAAATACGCTTTTTCATGATGTATGTTTTTAGTGATTATTCAAAAATGACTTTACAAAGATACATAATTTTTCGCAAATATGCAAAAAAACTGAACATAAATTTGTATTTTTCAAAAAAATAATGTATCTTTGCATGCTTTTAAGGTCAAAATGGCGTAAATTACGTTTCTTGTCCGTTAGCAAGGAAAGATGGCGGAGTGGTCGATCGCGGCGGTCTTGAAAACCGTTGACCTGCGAGGGTCCGGGGGTTCGAATCCCTCTCTTTCCGCAAACAAAACAGAAAACCTGTCTGTCCAAGTTTACTTGAGCAAGCAGGTTTTTTGTTTTGGTTGCACAGGATGCCCGTGGCAGACTGTAGGGATTACGCAGAAATCCCTCTCTTTAGGAACCTGTCTGTCCAAGTTTACTTGAGCAAGCAGGTTTTTTGTTTTGGTTGCACAGGATGCCCGTGGCAGACTGTAGGGATTACGCAGAAATCCCTCTCTTTAGGAACCTGTCTGTCCAAGTTTACTTGAGCAAGCAGGTTTTTTGTTTTGGTTGCCCAAGATGCCCGTGGCAGGCTGTAGGGATTACGCAGAAACCCCTCTCTTCTTTTTCGAGGTGGGCGAGCGCAGCTCGGCCGGTGTCCTCGAATCCCTTTCCATAAAAAATAGAGGAACCCTTGCGGATTCCTCTATTCGTTTGGTAGTCGGCTGTTGCTTATTCAGCTTCTTTCTCAGCGTCCTTCTTGGCAGCTTTCTTGGCAGGGGCCTTCTTTGCAGGCTTAGCCTCAGCTTCCATCGAAGCTTTGAGATTAGCAAGAACGTCCAGGTCACCGAGAGTGGTCTTCTCAACCTTCGGCATCTCAGGAGCAGCCTCTTTCTTCTCAGCCTTAGCCTCCTTTGCAGGAGCCTCTTTGCGCTCCTCCCATGTGCGGAGGTGCGAAACGAGGATACGCTTAGCATCGCGGTTGAACTCCAGAACCTTAACGTCGAGCTCGTCGCCAACGGCTACAGGGCTCTTGTCTTCCTTCTGCAGGTGACGTGTCGGGCAGAAGCCTTCTACGCCTTCGTCAAGCAGGATGGTTGCGCCCTTGTCGGTGATCTCCAGTACCTTGCCGGTAACGATGGTGTCAACACCGAACTTAGCCTCAAGCTCCTCCCAAGGATTCTCCTCGAGTTGCTTGTGACCAAGGCTCAAACGGCGGTTCTCCTTGTCAATGTCCAGAACGATAACTTCGATCTGCGCACCGATCTGTGTGAACTCGTTCGGGTGTTTGATCTTCTTTGTCCAGCTCAGGTCGCTGATGTGGATCAGACCTTCTACGCCCTCTTCCAGTTCAACGAATACGCCGAATCCGGTGAAGTTGCGTACCTTGGCGAAATGACGTGTACCAACAGCATACTTGGTCTCGATGGTCTCCCATGGATCGGGTTTGAGCTGCTTGATACCCAGGCTCATCTTGCGGTCAGCGCGGTCGAGCGTCAGGATAACGCACTCAACCTCCTGGCCAACCTTCAGATAGTCGTTAGCCGAACGCAGGTGCTGGCTCCAGCTCATCTCACTTACGTGAACGAGACCCTCAACGCCTTCGGCTACCTCAACGAATGCTCCGTAGTCAGTCATGACAACAACTTTACCCTTGATCTTGTCGCCTACCTTCAGGTTAGCGTCCAGTGCATCCCAAGGATGCGGGGTGAGTTGCTTCAAGCCGAGAGCGATACGCTTCTTATCCTCATCAAAGTCTAGGATAACCACGTTGATCTTCTGGTCGAGTTGTACGATCTCTTTCGGATCGCTTACGCGACCCCAACTCAGGTCGGTAATGTGGATCAGACCGTCTACGCCACCCAGGTCGATGAATACACCGTAGTTGGTGATGTTCTTAACGGTACCCTCGAGTACCTGACCCTTCTCAAGCTTGCTGACAATCTCTTTCTTCTGTGCCTCGAGCTCGGCCTCGATGAGAGCCTTGTGCGAAACAACAACATTGCGGAACTCAGGATTGATCTTAACGATCTTGAACTCCATAGTCTTGCCAACGAACTGGTCGTAGTCACGAATCGGACGGATATCAATCTGGCTGCCCGGCAGGAAGGCTTCCATACCGAGTACATCAACGATCATACCACCCTTCGTGCGGCACTTGATGTAGCCTTGTACGATCTCCTCTTTCTCGCAAGCCTCGTTAACGCGATCCCAAGCTTGGGCAGCGCGAGCCTCTTTGTGCGACAGAACGAGTTGACCGTCCTTGTCCTCTTGACTCTGGATATATACTTCCACCTTGTCACCTGCCTTCAGGTCAGGATTGTAGCGGAACTCCGAAGCAGCAATAAATCCGTTGCTCTTGAAGCCAACGTTTACTTCTACTTCGCGTTTGTTAACTGAAACGACGGTACCTTCAACTACCTCGTTCTCTTTGATGGCACTCAGACTGCCATCGTACTTTGCAATCTCGGCTTCGTTCTTGGCGCCTTTGGCATCAGCTTCGTAAGCATCCCAATCGAAATTGCCGATTGTTAAATTCTCTGCCATAATGGAGAAAATAAGTTGTTTTAATGGTTAAACTTGTGGTGTGCAGTGTGCCCTCGATGGCGCACTCGCACAAAAAGCGCACAAATTTACGGAAATCTTTTCATATTTCCAAACATTGTGCGTTTTTTGTTGCAAATATCTCTGTAACGTCATGTCAGGATTACATGCGTGCGGGCATCTCTATACCGAGTAGAGCCATAGCGTGCTTCAGCACCTTGGCTACTTCAGCGCTCAACAGCAGTCGGAGGTTCTTCTTCTGTTCGTCGGCTTCGTTCAGGATAGAATAGTCGTGATAGAACGAGTTGAACTCCTGCGCCATAGCGTATGCGTAGTTGCACAATACGGCGGGACTGAACTCTTCGCCTGCCTGCTTCACTGTTGCCGGATAGTCTGTCAAGCGTTGAATGAGTGCCACCTCTTTGTCGTTCAATGTATCGGTACTATTTACTCCCCTGCCAATGATGGATGGGCTGGAGGTGGGGCCACTTTTGCGCAGCACACTCTGTATGCGCGCGTATGTATATTGTATAAAGGGACCGGTGTTGCCGTTGAAGTCGATACTCTCTTCGGGGTTGAATAGCATGTTCTTACGCGGGTCAACCTTCAGGATGAAGTATTTGAGTGCACCCAATCCCACCTTCCTCGCAATCTCGTTGGCTTCCGCCTCGGTGATGTCGGGTAGGGTATTCACCTTATCCTTGCTTATTTCCTTGGCATCTTTGATCATCTGCTCCATCAGATCATCTGCATCGACCACCGTGCCTTCGCGGCTTTTCATCTTGCCGTTGGGCAGCTCAACCATACCGTAGGAGAAGTGTACAAGCTCCTTGCCGAAGGGGAAGCCGAGCTTATCCAGCAGCAGCGACAGCACCTTGAAGTGGTACTCCTGTTCGTTGCCTACCACGTACACCATCTTGTCGATGGGATAATCCTGGTAGCGCAGTTTGGCAGTACCTATATCCTGCGTCATATATACGGATGTGCCGTCCGAACGGAGTAACAGTTTCTCGTCGAGTCCGTCGCCTGTCAGGTTTGCCCAAACCGAACCGTCCTCACGGCGGTAGAACAAGCCTTCCTGCAAGCCGCGCTCCACTTCTTTCTTGCCTTCCAGATAGGTGTTTGATTCGTAGTAGATCTTGTCGAAACTGACACCCATCATTTTGTATGTTTCGTCAAAGCCTGCATAGACCCAACTGTTCATTTTTGCCCATAGTTCGCGCACCTCTTTGTCGCCTTGCTCCCACTTGAGCAGCATAGCCTGTGCTTCTTTCATCAGCGGTGCTTCACGCTTGGCTTCTTCCTCGCTCATGCCGCCTGCCATCAGTTCGGCTATCTGCTTGCGGTACTCCTTGTCGAAACGTACATAGTAATCGCCAATCAGGTGGTCACCTTTCTTGCCGGACGACTCGGGCGTTTCTCCGTTGCCGAACTTCAGCCAGGCGAGCATCGATTTGCAGATGTGTATGCCACGGTCGTTCACAATGTTCGTCTTTACCACCTTCCAGCCGTTTGCCTCCTGGATGCGTGCGATGCTCGAGCCGAGCAGGTTGTTCCGCACGTGCCCAAGGTGTAATGGCTTATTGGTGTTCGGTGACGAATACTCGACCATCATTAGTCGGTTGCGGTCGGGCAGCTCGCCGTAGTTTGCATCGGCGGCTATTGCCTCGAGTTGCTCAATCCAGAACGAGGGTGCGATGCTCATGTTCAGGAATCCTTGCACTGCATTGAACTTCTCAATAACCGGTTCGCCTACAATGGTGCTGTCCGTCATTGCTTTGCCGATTTCTTCGGCAACCTGTGCAGGTGCTTTGCGGGCAAGTTTGACGAACGGGAACACTACGAGTGTAATGTTTCCTTCAAACTCAGGGCGGGTCTTTTGCAGTTGTATCTGTTTGTCGTCTGCGTTAATGCCGTACAGCGCTTTTACCGCTGCCTTTACTTGTTGCTTGAGTGTTTCTTCTAAAGTCATGTTGTTAAATATGAGTAATTTGGCTTTTTTCTTTTATCAAACTCTGTTTGCGGTCTTTTATCTTTGAGCAGAGTGGTCTATAGGCTTGCACTTTGTGCGAAGCCACTTCGCCTCCTCGTTGTCAAGCAGCGGGCTGATGCGGCGATAGACCTCGGCGTGATAGTCGTTCAGCCACTGGCGTTCCTGCTCGGTAAGCAGGCTGAAGTCGATGAGCTTGGTGTCGTACGGGCAGAGTGTTAGAGTCTCCCATGTCAGCCATTCGTCCTCGGTGGTGGCTTCCGGTGTGCTATCAACAGGCGTGACGGCTACGAGGTTCTCGGTGCGGATACCCCATTTGCCGGTGCGGTATATACCCGGCTCGTTGGAGCATATCTGTCCGGGCTCGAGTACTGTCGGGTTCATATCCGTGCGTATGTTCTGCGGTCCCTCGTGGCAGCCGAGGAAGTGTCCTACTCCGTGACCTGTACCGTGTCCGTAGTTTATGCCAGCCTGCCACATGTACTGCTTGGCGAGTGCGTCGAGCTGGTTCCCCCGTGTGCCTCGCGGCCAGCGTATATGTCCGAGCATCAGATGTCCCTTCAGCACGTAGGTGTAGTCGCGCTTGGCTTGTGCTGGGATCTTTTCGCCCAACCAGACTGTACGGGTTATATCCGTTGTGCCGTCCAGGTACTGCCCGCCGCTATCCAGCAGCAACATTCCTTGGGGATAGACGGTAGCAGCCGTCTCTTCGTTAGCCGCGTAATGCACAATGGCACCGTTGCCCTGATAGCCGGCAATAGTACCGAAACTCTCTTCGATGAAACGTTTGCCCATCGTGCGGAAGGTGTGCAGTTGCTCCATGAGATCCCACTCGGTGAGTTTGCCGTCAGCCATCTTCTCGCGTGTGTCATTGCTCTCCAGCCAGCGGAAGAACCGTACCAACGCTATAGCATCCTGCTCCATGGCGCGGCGTACACCGGCAAGCTCAATGTCGTTCTTGTGGGATTTGGCAATCTGTATAGGCGATTGTGCGTTCACCGTTTTGGCTGCGGTGCTGATGGCTTCGTACAGTGCCTCGTTGACTTTTGCTCCGTCGTACAGGATAGTACACTCCAGACCACTCAGGTATCCGAACACCTCGTTGTAGCCGCGTATGTCTATATCGTTGGCGCGCAGGTAGGCGGACACTTCGCGAGTGACTTTTTCGCTGCCTACGAACAGTGTGCATTTTTCCTGCTCCAGTACCAGGTAACTGATCACTACGGGGTTGTACTCCACATCATTGCCTCGGATGTTCAGTACCCAGGCTATCTCGTCCAGTGCACTGACTACCATTGCATCGGCTTTCTTCTCGCGCATCTTCGAGCGCATGCGCTCCATTTTGCTATGAACGCTCTCGCCTGCATACCGGGTGTCGAACTCAAAGAATCGGTGGGTCGGTATAGCCGGTCGGTCGTTAGTCCACAGCGGGCGAATCAGATCAACGGATTTCAGTCCTATGCCTGCTTCTGCCAGTTGCTCCTTGAGCTTCTTGTATTCGTTCACGCTCCACATCTCGGGATTTACACCCACGTATGATGTATCAGCCATCTTTGGCTGATTGCTGATTGCTGAAATCAGCCACTCGGCGATCTTCGGACAGTCAACGTCCGATTCGCGCATCAGGCTGACGGTTGTACCTTCGAGTTGGATACCAGCCTGCAGGTAGTAGCGGCTGTCGGTCCAAAGCAATGCCTGATCCATGGTTATGACGGCTGTTCCGGCTTCGCCGGTGAACGATGTAAGCCAGTGTACTTCTGCCCAGTGGCTTGCCATATATTCCGATGCGTGCGGGTCGGTGCTCGGCACGATATATGCGCTGAGTCCCTCTTTCTGCATCAATCCGCGTAATGCGGTAAGCTTGTCTTGTACTATCATGATAGTATGTTTTATGTTTAGCGTTTAGCGAAGTTGGGAGTTGATAGTTGATAGTTAATTCGTTTCCTCCTGACTGCCTTTGTCGGGAAGAAAACTATTTTGGAGTCCGGATATAAGACGACCGGTGTCTGCAATGAGTGTCTCTAAATTGCTAAATTGATCGTTCTGAATGTAACCTTCATCCAGTGCTACTTCTATCTGACTCATTACTTCCATCAAAGAGCCATAAGACATTTCAAGGAAGTGGACTTTGTCCTTGTTGGAGTACCGAGTTATACCCTCGGCAATGTTAGAAGTCGTCGAAACGGCAGCTCTCCGTAATTGGTTACAAAGTGCAAATTGTTCTTCTTTAGGGAACTTTTTTATGAGTTGATACACAACTCGTCTTACTTCGCATGCTTTGTTGTAGGCTATCAGTTTTCTATAACCAAAAAATTCCATAAACACTCTCAACTTTCAACATTCAAACTTCTCTCAACGCTCAACTCTCAACTATCAACTATTCTTCACTGCTTTGAAGCTCATGTCAAGCGATTTATACGAGTGCGTCAGCGCGCCAACGCTCACAAAATCCACGCCTGTCAGGGCGTAATTGCGCAGCGTATCGATGGTTATGCCACCCGAACTCTCAATCTCCATCTTCCGGTGGTTTTTCTCCCACTCGCGGATGGTCTTTACCGCCTCTGCGGTGTGCTCGGGCGTATAGTTGTCGAGCATGATCCGGTCGGGTATACCTGTGCCGAGTGCTTCTGCGAGCTCGGCATCGTTACGCACCTCGATCTCAATCCTGAGGTCCTTGCCTTTGGCTTGGCAGTAGTCGCGTGCACGGGTCAGTGCGGCGGTTATGCCTCCGGCAAAATCCACATGGTTATCCTTGAGCAGGATCATGTCGAACAGCCCTATGCGGTGGTTCATGCCTCCGCCGAGTGCCACAGCCTCTTTCTCGAGGTATCGCAGTCCGGGTGTGGTCTTGCGTGTATCCAGCACGTGACATTGCGTGTCGGCTATCAGGCTCTGGTAGCGGTGTGCGGTGGTGGCTACGCCGGACATACGCTGCATGACGTTCAGCATCGTGCGCTCAATCTGCAGCAGACTGAGCTCCTTACCATAGACGCGGAAGGCTATGTCGCCTTTCTTCACGTGGTCGCCGTCGTGCAGGAACTGCTCGAAGCGGCACTCGGGGTCGAAGTAGTTGATGATCTGTTTGGCTACCTCTACGCCGGCGAGTATGCCTTCCTCCTTGATGATAAGCTGCTGGCAGCCTTGTGCATCGGCAGGGATGCAACTGAGTGAGGTGTGGTCGCCGTCGCGAATATCTTCGTCAAACCATATTGCAATCAGTTTGCGCAAACGTTCTTTTTCCATAATTGTAACAGTTTTTGAAAAGTTCTGCAAATTTACAAAAAAAATCCCACATTTGCAAATTTTCATAGAGAAATATTTGGATTTGTCAAATATTTTTTGTATCTTTGCATCGTGAAGCAAAAAAGGATATACTAATGGAAACAGCAATGCGAACTTTACAGGTAACTTTGCCTATTGCGGATGCGGCATTCTTGCGGCGTCAGTCTCGCAATATGGGTTGGCATGTTACGACGGTGCGTGACAAGGTAAATGTTGAGCCTAAAATTAAGATGAGCGAGGCGGAGTTTCGTGATAAGTTAGAACGTTCGAGCAGGCAAGCATCAGAAGGTAAAACTATCCGTATGCAGGAAAATGAGACGGCAGAACAATTTGTCAACCGGTTGCTATGTATGTAATTGAGTTTACCGAAAACGCACGTCAGGATATCATCCTCTTGCAACGCAATGCTCCTCAAGCGGTAAAGAAAGTCTTCAAACTGATTGATGAGTTAAGAGAGCATCCTCGTTCGGGCACCGGACAAGTGGAACAGTTAAAGTACTTTAAAAACGAAACTTGGTCAAGGCGTATTACTCGTGAGCATCGGTTGGTCTATGAGATTCATGATGAGCAGATCCTTGTATTAGTTATTTCGTCCTATGGACATTACGACAATAAATAGACCTGTCGCGGACTAAAAAATGAGACGTGTCGGCTGACACGCCTCATTTTTTTTCGTCGGATCCTATGCCGCCGCGCGGCATCCGTTGCGACCGCCGCGCTGACGCGCTTACATCATGCCACCCATGCCGGGGTTGGGCATTGCGGGAGCTGGGTGCTCCTCTTTCTTGTCAACGATCACGCACTCGGTGGTGAGGAACATTCCAGCTATCGAAGCGGCGTTCTCCAGAGCTACGCGTGCGACCTTGGCGGGATCCACTACACCGGCTGCGAGCAGGTTCTCGTACTCGTCTTTGCGGGCGTTGTAGCCGAAGTCTGCCTTGCCGTTGCGTACCTTGTCAACTACCACAGCACCTTCTTTGCCGGCATTGTGCACAATCTGACGCAGCGGCTCTTCGATAGCGCGGCGTACGATCTCTATACCTGTCTGCTCGTCCTCATTCTCACCTTTCACGTTAGCGAGAGCTTCTTGGGCACGGATGTACGCTACGCCTCCGCCCGGTACTATACCTTCCTCAATGGCGGCACGTGTTGCGCTCAGTGCGTCGTCCACGCGGTCTTTCTTCTCCTTCATCTCCACCTCGCTGGCAGCACCTACGTTCAGTTGTGCTACGCCGCCTGCAAGCTTGGCGAGGCGCTCCTGCAGTTTCTCCTTGTCGTAGCTGGACTTGGTGGCAGCGATCTGCGCCTTGATCTGTGCTACGCGGGCTGCAATGGCGTCCTTGTCGCCTGCACCGTTAACGATGGTGGTGTTCTCCTTCGTTACGGTGATGTTTTCAGCCGTGCCGAGCATATCCAGTGTAGCCTGGTCAAGTTTGATACCTTTCTCCTCGCTGATCACAACGCCGCCGGTGAGGGTAGCTATATCCTCGAGCATCTCTTTGCGTCGGTCGCCGAAGCCCGGAGCCTTGACGGCACATATCTTCAGTTGTGCGCGCAGACGGTTGACAACCAGTGTGGTCAGTGCCTCGCTATCCACATCCTCGGCGATGATCAGCAGCGGACGACCGGATTGTACGGCAGGCTCGAGAACAGGAAGCAGTTCCTTCAGATTGGATATTTTTTTGTCGTGGATCAAGATGTACGGCTTGTCCATTTCTACTTCCATGGTCTCGGTGTTCGTTACGAAGTACGGGCTTATGTATCCGCGGTCGAACTGCATACCTTGTACGACGTCGATGGTTGTGTCCATACCTTTGGCTTCGCCGATGGTGATCACGCCGTCCTTGCTTACTTTGCGCATAGCGTCAGCGATGAGTTTGCCTATCTCGGCGTCGTTGTTGGCGGAGATCGTGGCTACCTGCTCGATCTTGTCGAAGTCGTTGCCTACCACCTCGCTCTGCTCCTTGATATGAGCCACTACGGCGCTGACAGCTTTGTCGATGCCGCGCTTCAGATCCATCGGGTTAGCTCCTGCGGCTACGTTCTTCAGTCCGACGCCAACGATGGCTTGCGCCAGAACGGTAGCCGTTGTTGTGCCGTCACCGGCTTGGTCGCCGGTCTTCGATGCAACCTCCTTGACGAGTTGTGCGCCGAGGTTCTCGGCTGCGTCGTCGAGTTCAATCTCTTTGGCAACGGTCACGCCGTCTTTGGTGATGTGCGGAGCACCGTACTTCTTGTCGAGAATGACGTTACGTCCTTTCGGACCAAGTGTTACTTTTACTGCGTCAGCCAGTTGGTCAACGCCGCGCTTCAGAGCCTCGCGGGCTTCTGTGTCGTATGTTATAATCTTTGACATGATAATTATTTTTAATGAATTAAAAATTTGTTTGAAGGTTTGATGCTTCGCGTTTGAACAATCTCAAACAACATCAAACAATCTCAAACTATTGAATGACCGCCAGCACATCCTGTTGCTTGATGATCAGGTACTTCTCTCCCTCAAACTCCAGTTCTGTGCCGGAGTATTTGCCGTAGAGGACCTGGTCGCCCTGCTTGAGGATCATCGGTTCGTCTTTTGTACCGTTACCAACTGCGAGTACTGCGCCGCGCAGTGGTTTCTCTTTTGCGCTGTCGGGGATGATTATTCCTCCGATAGTCTTTTCTTCTGCAGCCGCCGGCTGAACGAGCACGCGGTCTGCTAAAGGTTGAATTTTTGACATAGTATATTGTGTTTTTAGTTATTTGCGATTTGTGATTTAGTCGAAAGACCGTTCGTTTCACTCACTGACAGATTGATCCGTGAGTCTGTCAGCAGCCGCAGGCAGCGGTCTCTCAGCGTAGCGGTCTTTTATCTTTCAGCGCCAGCGGTCTATTATTCTCGGTGCAAAATCTGTGCCAAATGTCCGTTTGTCTGCCATCCGTGCAAATCTGTCTGTGTTCTGTCAGTTTCTCTGCCATAGTCTCTGCCAATTTGGCAGTTTTGTCCGACCAAGAGCGATGCGAACGTTCGTTTATCGTTTCGTGTCCGCGCAACCTGTCATGTGTTCGCGATTTCTATGAGCGAATTTGTTTTGCCCATTGTCCTGCATGCCATGTGGGTGTTTTTAGTATTCTTTGTTTATCGTCATTTTGTTTACGTCACTTTGCTATGTCATTTTGTTTACGTCACTATGTTTATTGCGCCTGCATTTGATGCAGGCATCGGCTTTGCCGTCCTTAGCAGCGT
>CALZOG010000047.1 GCA_945827635.1 uncultured Bacteroidales bacterium | reverse complement strand
TGTTGATGTAGCTGTCCATGTATGTTGAGTTAATTTATGCCTTAAACAAAATACGACTTCTATATAACTACACTTTGCAGTATATAGATAAACAATTCATCTTCTTATATTTACGATACGTCCGCTAATTCTTGTTGCAGACGCAAAAGTTTTGCCTGTGTTCGTTCATACTGACGAGTCACTGCCAGTTTATGATGCTCGGCATATATCTTTTCATTGTACTCTTGTTTGCGTTCTACCATCGTAAAAAAGATTGTTGCCAATTTGTGTCCAGTTGCCACCATTGCTGCCAAGTGTCCTTTTCTCGCTCGCATCGTGCGAAAGTAATCTCCCATTGGACCTTGTGATCGCCATAACGAGTTGGCACACTGCCTAAAAATCTGACCCACCGGGTTCTTTCGGTTCGGTACGCGGCTCGAAAGTAACTTGCCCCCGGAAATTTTATTGTTTGGCACAAGATTCGCCCAACTTGTAAAACGGCGAGCATCACCAAACTTCTCCACAAAGTCTCCACCTAGTTCCGATGTCAAACTCAATAACGCATTCTTATTGAGACCCGGCAGCCTCATAACATTGACACTCCATAATTGATACGCATATTGCTCTATGTCAAACGTCACATCGTTGTGATAGCGACCTTGTTTTCCACTCCGACATAATGCATCTGCCTTGCTGTTATCAATCGCAGCCGTACACTGTTTGAGCAATGCCTCTATCTTCTTTTCGCACTCCACAATCTGCTGCTGATAATAAAGGTACAGATTTTGGCTCTGCTGCATCACGAACAAGTGTCCTTCATCGTAGTTCCCTTGTAGAGAAGCAACTATCTCTTCATGACTCTTCTTGCAGCGGTAATCAGCCAAGCTGGCTAATTGCTCCGGGTCACGCTCGCCATCCAAAATGGCTGTGATGATTGCTTGACCAGACTTGCCCAAAATGTCACTAAACACGTTGTCTAACTTGAGATTCATCTGCTCCATCTCTTTTTGCAGATGCAACACCTCGCGGCTACTCGAACGGATTAGATTCTCACGATGACGCTTTAAATTGCGAATCTGACGAATGATGTTGTCCGGCTGGTAGCACGATTTCATCAATCCATAACTGTGTAACATCATCAGCCATTCCGCATCTGTCTCGTCCGTCTTCTTACCAGAGTAATTTTTAACCTGCTTCGGATCCACTAACAACACTTCTAAGCCGGCATCCTTCAGCACTCCAAATAACGGAATCCAATACACGCCGGTTGACTCCATAGCGACTGTCGTCACTTCACATTCTTTGAGCCATGAGGCGATTGATTGTAGGTCTTTCGTATAGACCCCGAATGTGCGATTATTTTCCTCCGCACTCTCCACCGGAACGCATACTTGCATCTCTTTTGGAGAGATATCTATGCCGGCTGCGTGAAAATTTACAATTTTTAGCCCTGTTCGTTTGGAGGTTTCAAAATTTTTTCGTACCTTTGCCATGTGATTTAACTTTGTGGTTTAACTTCGGTTTGTTCGTTAAGCCCGATGTCTCATAACGAAGGTAATCTTCTATATGACCTCCTGCGGCCAATCTTTTGTTTACAGACCATCGGTACCAAACTGCAAATAAGACTCTGCGAAAGTCTAATCGAAAATGTGGTTTACTTGCTTAACAGACCACAAAGTTAATCACTTTTTTTCAATTAGACAAATTCTCACATCATTTTTTTACAGAGGTAACGTCGTCTGCTATCCGCATGGCACACATGTTATTTCTCCTCTTTGTTATCGACACTTCGATAAACTGGCTGCAAAGATACAAAAATATTTTGAATAATGCAAATGGAAATGCTAAAAATGTACGAAATTCGCACAAGAAAATCCGAAATGTAACGGAAAGCACAATATAGGAAGAAGCCTGCCGCATTTTTGCGGCAGGCAGAATCACTCGCATGACATGCTTACTCAGGGGAGAAAGATTCGATAACGAGATATTGGATGTTCGCCCTACTTATGCAGGATCATTGCAGATTGTGGAGCAACGACAGCAGTCTTTTCGCAGCGGAACAAGCCCTCGGCATTCACTACACCGTTTGCCACAACGGCTGTATAGGGTTCATCGTCGGGGAGCTCAACTTTTACTGCCTCGCGCTTGGCATTGGCGATAACCACAATATCCTTCCACGCATCTCCGCCGGCATTGTCCTTCAGGCGGAAAGCAACGGTGCACTCCGGGGTGTCGATGAACTCCAGGTGCCGGCGAACCAATTCGGCATCGACAAGGCGGAACGCCGGGTGCGCCTTGCGCAACGCAATCAAGCCGGCATAATAGTCGCACAGGCGTAGGTTGCGGGCTTTCAGGTTCCAATCGATGGCATTAATGCTGTCCGGGCTGCAATAGCTGTTGTGCACGCCTTTCTTATCGCGCATCAGTTCCTCACCGTTCCACAGGAACGGCAGTCCCTGCGAGGTGAGCACTACCGTCTGAGCCAACATATCCAGGCGCATCAGTTCATCGTCGCAGATTGTCTTTTGACTTTCGACTTTCGACTTTCGACTTCCTTCCGGCTTAACGCTGGCGCGCAGGCGATCGGTAAGCATCATATCGTCGTGGCACGACACATACGAGATCATCTGCGTCGGCTGCAACGCCCATGGCTGCTGCGAGTAGTTAACCTTGGTCATATCCACCTGCGGATGCTCGATGGCTCCCACGATGCCAAAGCGGATAGACTGCTCATTACCCGGCAGTCCAGCCAGGAAAGCGCCCTGATGATCATCATAGAACGGTCCGCGCAGCGCATCACGCAGTTCGTCGCTGAACGCGCCAATGCCGGGCATAGCCGCAATGTTGGCCTTGATAGGGCGCAACGACTCCTCTATCAGCGGAGTCTCGGCTGCCCAGCCCTCGCCGTACAAGAGGATAGTAGGATCGATCTCGTCGAGCATCTGACGGATAGCGTTCATCGTAGGTATATCGTGAATAGCCATCAGATCGAAGCGGAAGCCATCGATATGGTACTCCTCCACCCACCAGCGTACAGACTCAAGCATGAACTTGCGGACCATCGGCCGTTCGCTGGCAGTCTCGTTGCCGCAGCCGGAAGCATTACCGAGCGAACCATCCTCACGCGTGCGGTAGAAGTAACCCGGAGCGGTCTGCGTGAAGTTGCTGTGCGCCACATCGTACGTATGGTTGTACACTACATCCAGTATGACGCGAATACCCGCCTTGTGCAACGACTGAACCATCTGCTTGAACTCGCGGATACGCGACGCAGGGTCGTACGGATCGGTGGAATAACTGCCCTCGGGCACGTTGTAGTTGATCGGGTCGTAACCCCAGTTGTAGCGGTTATCCGCCAGACGCGTCTCATCGATAGAGCCGTAGTCGTACGACGGCAAGATCTGCACATGCGTCACGCCCATCTGCTTGAGATGGTCGATACCTGTAGCCAAACCCTGCGGCGAAAGCGTACCGTGCTCTGTCAGAGCAAGGAACTTACCCCTATGCTCCACGCCGGAGGAGGGATCAATCGAATAGTCGCGGTGATGCAACTCGTAGATCACGGCATTCGCCACCCGGCTCATAGCCGGACGGCAGTCGCTACTCCACCCTTCGGGATCGGTGCTGCGCATGTCGATGATAGCACCGCGACGACCGTTCACGCCCACAGCCGTGGCAAAGATACCCGGGGTCTCCTCCTGCTCGTACTGCAATAGCGGATCCCATACGCGGAACGCATAGAACTGCCCCAGGAGGTCACCTTTGACCAACGCCTGCCACGAGCCATCCTTCTGACGCTTGAGCCACTGCCGGCATATAGGTGCGGTGGATTCGGCGGACTCATAGATACTTAACTGTACCGAATCGGCATTCGGACTCCATAACGAGAACTGTGTGGATGCAGGACTGTAGGTCACCTCTTGTACGCTACCGGACTTAACCGGATAATCCATTACAGATTCGTAGTTCGGCTTGCTGAGTTGGCAACCGAAGAGGGTCACTGTTGCTGCCATGAGCGTGGTAAATTTTTTCATATCATTAGTTGTTGTATTGATAACATCCTGCATCAACGCGAGCGGCGCGGCTGTTGCCGTCACGGTCCTCGGGATAAGCAGCGGCAGCCGAGGCGTCGCCTATACCTATCGCCGGCGAGACGGAATCCAAGTGGAAATCGAAGTAACGGTACTGCTTGTACAGATAATAGTTGTTGACAAACACGGTGTCACTATCCGTGGCATACGCATTCGCTTCAAACTGCGGCAAGGCAAACGTATCCGCCTTGATATAGTTGCCGCGGAACGCACCGATATAGTGCTCCGGCAGCGGTGCAGCAAGTACCAGATTGTTCGTACGCGCGCCCGTGATTATATTATTGTACATGTACGTCTGCATGGGAGCCATCTGTTTGCTCAGGTTGTTGATGAACACAGCCGCCACATCCTCTCGCGGTGTGCTGTGGATATTCAGGTTGGTATATGGATAACCGAAGAACGCTGCCACCGTGTTATGCACCAACGTATGCGTGCCGCCCTGCAGATAAACGCCGTAGGACGCACAGTTGGATATCTCGCTATTGGCTATCGTGGCATCGGTATTGAGGCAAACAAGCCCGTACACCGACATATTGTGAATCCTGCATCCGTCAACCGTCAACTCAGGCAGCGGCGCAGTACTGCTCTCCGACTGACAGAACAAGCCCACATTGCCGCTCAGTATATCCACATAACGGAACGTATACTTCCGCGCACCCGTGCCCGTATGGAGCATATAGAAGCCGTTCCACTGACCGGAAGCATAGGCGTATGGCACGGAATCAAACAGGTTGTCGGTACGGTAACCGCGGATGGTGATCGGCTGGCCGGGAGTGCCTTGGGCAGACACATTGCCCAATGCAAAGATCGTTGCCTGGTTGTGCATATACAGCGTGGCGCCCGGCTCGATAGTCAGGTCCTTACGGAAGATTAGTGTATCAAGCACCAGATAAGGCTTTTGCGCCTTCAGGACATACTTTGCCTGAAAATCCGACTTCTTCAGCACCGTTACATCCTGACCGATGGCAGAGAGCAGCAACGACGTACGGTTGCCGTTATAGGCGAACTGCAACTCATCGTTGATAATAAGCGGGTTGTTCTGCCCCTGCGGATCAATATACGCACGGATAAAGATGAACGCACTATCTTTGCCACGGATAATCATCTGCTGCCACTGGCGGCTATCCGCCTCTCCGTCCACATTCACGCTGAAGAAGCGTCCGTCAAGCAGCCGCACACTATCAATAGTCAGCGCATTGGCGTTGGGGTTGTACAGCGTAACACGCCGTGTACTCGTGCCAAAACCGGTGAACACGGTATCGAACGCCAGCGAATCGACCGACAGAGTGAGCCGCAACGAAGGGTCATAACTGACCTGCTCCTCGCGGCACGAGGTGAAAGACAACAGACAATAGACAATAGTCGAAAGTCGAAAGACAATAGTCGAAAGTCGAAAGACCGCACGCCGCATATTTACTCGAAGTTAAAAATGATAATAATCGCCTGATTGCGCAAATGAGACAGCGCGTTGGTATAGAAATAGTCCGGTTCAGACAACTCGGGACGCTCACTAACCGGCGTAAGCATATTGTTGAAGCCCAACTGATAACGGATCTCAGGGCAGAACTTGAACCAACTCATATAGAAGTCACAGCCTATGCCGAACACCAGAAAATAATCGAACGGGCGGTGAAGCAGAGGACGCTCCTTGTCGTTGGTAAAGTCGTAACTTATACCCATGCCGCCGGTCAGATACGGCCGGTAGTTGCCCTCACGCATTGCTGTCCACTTGAGCGTAACAGGTATCTCTATCGGCAACGACAGCATGCTCTGCTCCGGCAGACGGCCGTACGGCAACGGATTGCCGCTCTCGTTCTTGAACGTCAGAGTGCGCGACGAGAACTGCAACGTGGGCGTGATACGCAAGTCGAGATACTTAGCCAGACGTATATCAGTGATGAACCCTACAGCAAACCCCGGCAGCAGACTGCTGACGCGGGCATGGTACATCTCACCTTCCTGCGGAACGAGCGACTCAGTAACTATGTAACTCATCATGTTCACGCCAAGCGAGAAGCCGAAATGTATGCGTTTCTCGTCGTAATACGGATTATTCATGCCGGTTGTGCGACGCCCTTGCGCACACAACGAACAGACAATCGCCTGTAGCAACAGTATAGTAAATAAACGTCTTTTCAATTTTCAGTTTTAAATTTTCAATTTACTCATCACCTCCACCAAAATCATCACCTCCGCCTGAATCGTTCGAACGAGCGGATTTCTTCTTCGTCTGCTGGTTGCCGAAGTTATACGTGATACTCAGGCTGACCTGACGGCTATTCCAGCGGTTCTCCTGAAACTGCCAGAATCCATCGCCGTACGTAGTACTGCGCCGCGCACGGGAGTTGAAGATATCTCGCACATTGAACGCAAGAATAAGTTTCTTGTCGAAGAAGGTCTTACGCAAGCCTGCATCAATCGAATAGGAGTGCGTGGTCATACCTTGTGCCAGCACATGCGGCGAACGGTAACGGGCAGACAGCGAGCCGGAGAACGTCTTGGTGAACATAAACTGCGCATTCACGCTCATGTTGGCTGCAAACACATCGCGCTTGGGTATAACCACCGAGAAGTCCGTGCCGTACAAGTCCGAAGTGAACGTTCCACCGGCTGAACCGTTGTAGTACATCTGGACGGATGTAGTCAGGTTGATTATCTCGCCGAACAGTTTGTTCTTAGCCACCAACTCTATACCTACCTCATGGCGCGTCTTGAAGTTAACGAACGTGTTCTTCATCGTGCCGCTTTCCATGAACTTGATATTCTGGATCACACCCTCGCGGAAACGCCAGAATAATCCCGCTGACAACACATGTCTGTCCCAGTTCTTCAGATAACTCAACTCTACACTGGACGAGTAGGACGGCAGCAATGCCGGATTACCGAAACTGATGTTTGTGGAGTCGGAGAAGTCCATGCGCGGGTTGATCTGCCTGCCGCGCGGACGCTCAACACGGCGCGTATAGTTGAGCTGCAACTCATGACCACCGCCAAAGTCGTAACTCGCGAACACCGACGGATACAACTGGAAGTACAGCGTGTCAGAAACAATAGTAGTCAAGTGCCCCGGCGAATCGTAATACTCCGTAGTCAGGTCACGACGGAAGATCTCGCCACGCAGACCCGCCATAACCGACAGGCGCTCGGCTATCGTATAACCGTAGGTCAGATAGAACGCATGGTTCTGCTCGTTGTTGACAAAGTTGTTGTAATAGTTCTCCAGGTGCGTTGCACGATTCGGTCCGTCCCAGGCATCGGAGCTGGCTGATCGCCATGCTAACGTGGTCTGCCAGCCGGCACCCAGACGCATATCCGATGCCAGTTTGAACTCATAATCCGCCTTCAACTGCAAGGACTGATTACGGGTATCGGAATACTGCTCCTGCACCTGCTTGTCGTCAGGCGTTTGCGTCTCATACTGCGTATAGAACTGATCCTGTATAAACCGGTTGTTGTCGTACTGTGCACTCATCGACAGGTTGTGCTTCTTGCTGATCTCAAACTGCCAACTGAGCATGGCGTTATATGTCGGGTGAGTAGTAACGCCGCTTTGGTCACGGTGGTAGGAGCGCAGCAGAGTTTCCGTATTGTCAGCGCTCTGCGGATTGACATACTTGTTCACATCGTACAACTCATACAACACCGGTGCGTTACGGTAACCGGAGAAGAAATTACCCTTGCCTATCGTAGGCTCGTTGGGTTGCGATACCATAGTGAATCCCGACAAGCCGATTGTGGAGCGGTCGGTGACATGCACATCAACTCCCGCACGCAGGAACATACCTCCGCCACCGCGGTTCTGACCTTCGCCGGACTTGATCAGACGCGTTGTATCATCGGCAAAGAAGTTATACCGATCTACGTTGGACGCACCGTTGGAGTTGCGATAGTTGTAGCCCGCATTCATATAGGCATCTACTATGCCCTTGTTGAAATTGATATTGAATCCGAGTTTGCCGCTCGGCAGTGTGGTCCATGGTTTAGCCAAAGCATAATCTATGCCCGCATTCACCGAGCCGTAATACCCTGCCTTACGGTCCTTCTTGAGCACCAGATTAATGATACCTGCCGTACCTTCGGGGCTGAACTTGGCGGACGGGTTAGTGATCAGTTCTATCTCCTTGACTGCATCGGCAGGCATCTGCTGCAGGATCTCCGCCCTGTTTTCGGCGGTCAGACCTGCCGGCTTACCGTTGATCCATATCTCCACATCCTCGGAGTTACGCAGACTGATCGTTCCCTCCTGATCCACCTCCACCGAGGGGATATTCTCCAGCACTTCGCTCACGCTCGCTCCCGCAGACGATATACTTTGATCCACCGTAAACACTTTCTTATCCAACTCAAACCGCATTGTACTACCCTGCCCTACGACCTCAACTTCCTTCAGAGCCCGCGTATTTTCCTCCAGATAAATCTTACCCAGACTTACCTCCTTACCCGACAGGTGGACACTGAATACCTGGTCGATATATCCCATGAAACTGACCGTAACCTTGTAATCACCCGCCTTAACCTTGCGGTAGAGCCAGAACATACCATCCTCGTCGGTTGTCGTTCCGTCCAGCGGCACCTCCTCTCCCTCACGGTACACAACCACGTTGGCATAATCCAACGGTTGCTCCGAACCGGCATCGAACACCATACCTGTAATCAGGTTCTGAGCCTTTACTATCCCGGTAAGGACAGTTATGAATACCAATAAAGTTAACAGGCGTTTCATACTATTGGTTTTTAAGGTTTTCTAACAGCCATTGTACGGACTCGGCATAACCTGCCGTACCGTGACCGATGATCGAATGTGCACACACATCCGTCAGCAGCGATACGCGGCGAAAGGCTTCACGCTGCGATATATCTGTAATATGCAATTCTACTACAGGCACGGGACACATTGCCACTGCGTCACGCAGTGCCACACTGGTATGGGTATAGCCGCCGGCATTGAGTACCACACCCGTGACAGGCTCCAATCCGCGCGATACTTGCTCCAACGGCTCTTGCAGCCTGTCGATCAGGTCACCCTCATGGTTAGACTGATAGTACGTGAAGTACACGTCCGGGTACGACCGTTGCAGATCAAGCATAACCTGCTCCATCGACTGTGTACCGTACATCGCCGCTTCACGTCTGCCTAACCAATTAAGGTTCGGACCGTTCAATATGACTATACGTCCATTCACCATTTATCTTGCTCCGTTCACTGCCAGCAGGAACTCATCATTATCGCGCGTACGCTCCATGAACGTGCGCAACTTCTCCATCGCCTCTACACCGTTCATCTCCGACAACTGCTTGCGGATCACCCACATACGGCTCAACACATCAGCCGGCAGCAGCAGGTCGTCGCGACGCGTGGAAGAGGCAGGTATATCTACCGAGGGGAAGATACGTTTGTTGGACAACTTGCGGTCTAACTGCAATTCCATATTACCTGTTCCCTTGAACTCCTCAAAGATAAGATCATCCATCTTCGAGCCTGTGTCTGTCAGGGCAGTGGCAATGATCGTAAGCGAACCGCCGAACTCAATGTTTCGTGCCGCGCCGAAGAAACGTTTGGGCTTATGCAGTGCCTGCGCCTCTACACCACCTGACAGCACCTTGCCGCTGGCTGGTGCCACCGTGTTGTAGGCGCGCGCCAAACGGGTGATAGAGTCCAGCAGAATCACTACATCATGACCGCACTCCACCAGACGCTTGGCTTTTTCGTGCACTATATTCGCTACACGAACGTGGTTCTCAGCCGGTTCATCAAACGTCGAAGCAATCACCTCGGCGTTCACCGAACGTGCCATATCCGTCACCTCCTCCGGGCGCTCGTCAATCAGCAGAACGATCATATACACCTCGGGGTGATTGGCTGAGATAGCATTGGCTATCTCCTTGAGCAGCATGGTCTTACCCGTCTTTGGCTGTGCTACGATCAGTCCGCGCTGACCTTTACCTATCGGCGCAAACAGGTCAATGATTCGGCAGGATAACGGATCCTTGCCATCACCGCGGCACAGGGTAAACTTATGATCGGGGAAGAGCGGGGTCAGATTCTCAAACGCCACACGTTCAGCCGCCTGCTCGGGCAGCAATCCATTGACGCGAATAACCTGCGCCATGGGGAAGAAACGCTCATTGTCCTTAGGCGAACGCATGGTGCACTCCACTGTGTCACCGGGCTTGAGCGCATACTTGCGGATCTGCTGCTGGGTGACATATATATCGTCAGGCGAAGACAGGTAGTTATAATCCGCCGAACGGAGGAAACCGTACCCCTCGGGCAGGATCTCCAATGTACCGGTAGCTGTGATAGTACCCTCGATCTCAAAACCTGCACGCGTCGGCAGCGCATTAGCCGGCTGCTCTTGCTCCGGCACTTCTGCCTCGGGTTCGTATTGCGGCACGATCTCCGGCTCTTCGGGTATCTCTATCGACTGTTGCGTATCCGCCTCGGGCTCAACAACCTTGCGCTTGCGGCCCCTCTTCTTCACAACCGGTTCCTCGGCAACAGGTTGAACCTCGGCAGGCGGCATTTCCGCCTCAGGCTGGATAAGCTCGGGTTCATCAACAGGATTGAGCACTTCGTTTTGCTGAATAAATTGCTCCATAGCCTTTTGTGCTTTGCGCACACCAACGGGCAACGGCTGCTGGGATTGCGCCTCTTGCATCTCGGACATTGTCTGCAGTTCACTACCTACGGTAGCCAGGACACGTTCGCCCTTCATGTGTTTCGTCTCAACACGCTGCGCAGCCGGCGACGACAGCACGACACGTGTACGCCGCTTGGGCTGAAGAGCATCCTCACGAGCCTGATAAGCACCCAGCGCCTGAGCGGCCTGCGCGCCTACTATAGTATTGACCAATGCCTGCGTATCCAATGCCTGAGCATCAGCAATGCCGAACTCTGCGGCTACCGACAGCAGTTCGTCGGATGTCATCTGTAATAATTTCTGCTTGTTATAACGCATAAATTCTATAGGTGATATTTTATTGTTTCAAATGAATTGACTTTTGCCGGGTCATAAGGGGCAGTAACTTTAATGTAGTTTTCGGTAAACCCTGCCATCTGCCCTTTGGCGTTACGGCTCTCCCACAAGACCGTCAGTTGCTGACCTGCATTGCGACTGTAGAACGCTTTCGTTTTCTGTTCGGACAGGCGGTGCAGGATATCACTCCGGCGTTTGCGTTCAGTGGGAGGAACGACCTCCAGATCCATCTCCAACATACGCGTACGCGCGCGTTCCGAATAAGTAAATACGTGTAGCTGGCTTACATCCAACTGCTCTACAAACTGCAGGTAATCCTCAAAATACTCTTTCGTCTCGCCCCGAACACCTACCATACAATCCACCCCGATAAACGCCAATGGCAACTTACTGCGGATATACGCCACACGCTCGGCAAACAACTCGCGCGTATAATGGCGCTTCATGATTTGCAATACTTCATTGCTGCCCGACTGCAACGGGATATGGAAATGCGGTGCTATATGTCTGCTGTCTGCTACAAAATCTATTATTTCCGGTGTCAGCAGATTAGGTTCGCAACTGCCTATACGTAATCTGTAATCTCCGCTAAGGTTGTCCAGAGCCTGTAACAACTGCAAGAAGGTCTCCCCCGTTGATCGGCCGAAATCGGCAATGTTCACTCCGGTGAGCACAATCTCCCTGGCTCCATCCTGCACTGCCTGCTGCGCATCGCGGACCAGTTCGGTTATCTGTGGATTGCGCGACTTGCCTCTGGCGTAAGGTATAGTGCAGTACGTACAGAAATAGTTACATCCGTCTTGCACTTTCAGAAAGCAGCGTGTTCGTTGTGTACGATCGGTGATGGATGTACGCTGCTCATCCTCCTCGCTGTCCGTGTGCGAAAACGACAGTGCACCGTGAAAACTTTCAATCTCCCTGATGGGTGTGGACAGCACCACCTGCTTGCCAGCTGTGGACTGCCGGTTGCTGATCCGCTCAACCAGTTCAGGGATAGCAAACTTGGCATCGTTGCCGAGGATATAATCCGCGTCCTCCCAACTTTTCGGTACTGCCATGCTCTGCTCCTTGCCGGTTGACTGCTGATTACCGAGCTTGTCGGCTGTAAGTTGCGCGTAGCAGCCTGTAACGACTATCACTGCTTCGGGGTTCTCACGCCGCAAACGGCTCAGCGCCTGCCGGCACTTGTGGTCGGCTGCATCCGTCACCGTGCAGGTGTTCAGCACGCATATATCCGCTTGCTCACCATCCTCTGCACGGGTGTGCCCTCCCTGAAGGAGAGCCCTACCCAATGCACTGGACTCGGCAAAATTCAACTTGCACCCTAAGGTAACGAACCGTACTTTCATTCGAGGCACACACCATTAAGGACAAACGATGAGAGTACGGTGATATACACTGCCGTCGCGATCCGTGATCTCAACAAAGTATGTTCCGGCGGATGCAGGTGCAACAAACGTACCCGTTACGGCTACTGCGGTTCTCTCCGGGTTACCGTAAATATCCACGATGGACATGGTTGCCTGAGAGGTCAGACCGGTTACCGTCACCGTAGCATTAGCATGTGCTACGTTCGGCTGGAGCTGTACAGGAGAGGTAACCTCTGCCACCATAGTACGTGCCCATACGCCGCAATCGTCAATCTCTGCCTCCAGCTTGCCCTTGATGATAGCATAGTAGTCACCGCTCTGCATCGAGGTGAGGTAATAGCCCCACTTCTGCAGCGGCATATCCTTCGGATCAGTAGGATCAGGATGCGAGAGGTTATCAATGGCACCTATACGCTCGTACCACTCGACATCCTCTTGCTTGATCTCTACGCCATTCGTCCAACCGAACTTCGCGCAGACTGCATCGATATCCACCATGAGCAATGTACCGTTGTACTTGGAGATAACCGGCAACAGGTCATACTCGGTGAACGTCTCCCACGTAGCACGCGTGCCTACACTGACTACCGCCTGCTCGCTAACCGTACTACACTCGGTTGTCACCTCGCACATCACTTCTATCGACGAAACATTGCCACTCAATGCAGGTGAATAATCGTCTATAGTCTGCCATGAGCCGTTCGACTCGCGGTACTTCCACGTGATGTTTTCGATGGCTGCATGCTTGGGAGCGTTGTCCGCATATTCGCCAAGCATCAACGTAGCCGCATCAACATTCACTGCCAGACCGCACGATGCAACTACTGCGCTAAACAGATCCTGCGGGAACGATTCATCGAACACTTCGATATAGAAATGAGTTATCGAATCAACACGTACCCCATCAGGTCTCGTAATCTCATCCGTCACACTCCACTCCGTGTACGCATTGATCACATGATCGCTGTCGTAAACCGTTCCGGCACAAACCGTGTCGTATTTAGTAGCATCCACTGTCTGTACATCCTTAACGATCAGAGTCAGCGTATGTATGATACTGTCACAATCCGATACTGTATATTTCGGTACATACTCGTACGTACCCGCTGTGCTATAAGTCTCACCGTTGAGATCCCACGTAAACGTCTGGTCGGTATAGATCGTTGCTGTTGTATTCACGCCAACCGTCAACGGTTGCATCTTCAGGTGCAGCGTTGCTGCTACAAGATCACAACCTTGAGGTGAGCGCAGGGTATCTTTGTATTCACCCGATACAGTATATGTCTTGCCGTTGAAGTCCCAAGTGAACTCTCCTGTGCTACCGCAAATATATACCGTGTCATCCAGATACTGCTTCGGCGGTTGCTGATCCAGTATGAGGATGTAGTAAACACTGTCACAACCGCCCTGAGACATAACGATCTCGCTGCGGTAGATACCTGTCTGGTCGTATGTCAGACCTGTACGAGGCCAGGTGTATGACTCACCGTTGCAGATATACTGCGGTTCGTCAAATACCGAGTCAAGCACGATCTCCTCCAGATGGAGATTGACGGTCACACTGTCGCAACTGATTCTTCTGGTGTACGGTATAGTTGTGGAGTACGTACCCGGTGCGGTATATTCCTCACCCGACAACTCCCAATAGTACGAACCGCCGTGGCACATTACTACCGTTGTATCACGGTCCGCCTCTTTCTCCAGTACAGTTACTACATACTTGGTGTAAGAGTTTACGCACTGAGTGTTCGGGTAATAGGTCGAATCCAGATACGTACGGCTCTCGTCTGTTTGGATCATTACATTGCCGATTTTCTCTTCCTGTTCACCTTTGCAACGGAGCAGGCTGATGGTCGTAGTGTCAGTCGGGCGGGTGTAGTAGTGCAACTGCAGACGACAGGTTATACTGTCACAATCCGTGTTCGCATATTTGATCGTATGGAAGTACGTTCCGTCAGCGTTATACGTCTGTCCGTACCACTCCATCTCGTCCGAGTAGCAGAGTGTGGTATCCGTCACGAGTGTATCCAGTTTCTCCGGATCATTCGGATTGATCATCGGACGGAAGATATACAAGTTCAACGTATAATATGCACTATCGCACTCATAGCCTTTGCTGGTCGGCAGGTAGCGAACCGTATCCTTACGCTCCACGATGAACTTGCCTTGACGTGCACGCTCTTCGGCTGTCAGAACGATATGTTTAACCCTGTTGCCGTCCTCGGCTATTGTCCATTCGTATTCAGTCGGCACATTGCCGTCAGAAGCACACAAACTGTCAGTTGTATAGAAATTCCTTCCTTCCGTACGGCGTACAAACACGTTCATCGTGTATCGTACACTGTCGCAATCGGTCGTGCCGGCATAACGTACCGAATCGGTGAACGTGTACCACTTGGACTCTATATCGGTTGTCGGAATCTGGCAAGTTGTATCACGCCAGCTACGCCATGTGTATGTCGGGTTCTCGGGATCGTAGCAGATCGTATCGTTCATCGTTGTATCCTTCATTGTCCGCACGATGAGTACCAACTCATGGAATATGCTATCGCAACCATCCTGACCTAATGCTTTCTGATACATTGTCGGCTCATAGTGGGTCTGACAGGTATAATGTCCCGAAGTCTTCAGATAAGTCGTCTTGGCTTCTGTCAGCGGATCGTACCACAGCAGCGAATCGCCGTTGCACAGGATAACCTGCTCAAGCTCGGCTACCGAATCCTTTTGTACTACCACGCGCAAGACGTAGCGCAGACTGTCGTTGCCTGACGGATAGCGCAGCGTGTCATAGTACGCACCGCTCTCGTAGATCTGCTGGCAACGCCACAGCAACGTGTCACCGAGGCACAAGGTATCAGCCAGCACAACCGAATCAACGACATCCACATGCAGGTTCAGCGTGAAGACCGTATCAATGCACTCCGATTCGTCGGGATAATAATGATTCTCGATATAGGTTGTATCCACACTCAGACTTGCACCCCAACGCTCCTCGCCGCGCCACAAGTAAGGCAGCGCCTCGTTGCTGATCGTGTCGTTCAATACACTATCAACGGCTGCTGCATGGAAATCGAAATTCAGGATGTAATACTCCTTGTCATACTCCTCGTACGGCTCGAAGATACTTAGGGCGCGAACCGTGTCACGTACTATCGTATCACGGTCAAATACGCGCTCACGCCACTCGTAGGTCTCACCGTTGCAATTGCTTACAAAGATGCTATCAAACAGCACGATACGCAACCTATGCAGAACGCTATCACAACCGCTCTCGTATTGCGATTGATAGAGGTGCTCGCCGGCTTCCTGGTAGGTGGCAAGACTGCCATCCTCTGCAAACCAGGGTACCGATTCACCGGGCACAAGCGTATCTACCAGCAGCGGTGCTACCGAATCCATGTTCACGGTCAGCTTCAGCGTGAAGCGGATGCTATCGTTGCCCGAAGGCTCATAGAACAATGTGTCGGTGTACTCGCCTGTCGCATATACCTGCTGGCAGCGCCACAGCAGCGTGTCACCGTTGCACAGCGTTACTTCCTCCAGGCTGTCCTTCGCCAACTCAATCTTCAGGTTCAGCGTGAACAGACTGTCGATACAACTGCTGTTGTCGCCCGGCACCGTATATACCGTATCACGATACGTACCGTTCTCCTCTATACTCCGGCCGCGCCACAGGTAAGGTATAGCCGTTGCTATCTCGTCCTTCACACTATCAACAGGCTCGCCGTGGAACGTGAAGTTCAAGACATACAACTCTTTGACATATTCTCCATCACCGAAGATACTTGCCTCGCGAACCGTATCGCTGTAGATCTTCGTCTCGCATGCCTCAAAGCAACGCCACAGTACCGTATCACCATCGCACGAGGTCAACGCCGTGCTGTCATACTTAACTACCTGCAAGCGGAACAAGATACTGTCGCAACCGCTCTCATAATGTGTCTGATACGAGTACTCACCGGCTGCAGTATACGTGTTGCCGTCTATCCAATAATGCGACTCACCCGGAGCAAGGTACTTAACCTCAACCGGAGCAACCGAGTCCTTCAGAACAGTCAGGTTCAGCGTGAAGCGGATGCTATCGTTGCCCGAAGGCTCATAGAACAATGTATCGGTGTACTCGCCTGTCGCATATACCTGCTGGCAACGCCACAGCAGCGTGTCGCCGTTGCACAGCGTTACTTCCTCCAGGCTGTCCTTCGCCAACTCAATCTTCAGGTTCAGCGTGAACAGACTGTCGATACAACTGCTGTTGTCGCCCGGCACCGTATATACCGTATCACGATACGTACCGTTCTCCTCTATACTCCGGCCGCGCCACAGGTAAGGTATAGCCGTTGCTATCTCGTCCTTCACACTATCAACAGGCTCGCCGTGGAACGTGAAGTTCAAGACATACAACTCTTTGACATATTCTCCATCACCGAAGATACTTGCCTCGCGAACCGTATCGCTGTAGATCTTCGTCTCGCATGCCTCAAAGCAACGCCACAGTACCGTATCACCATCGCACGAGGTCAACGCCGTGCTGTCATACTTAACTACCTGCAAGCGGAACAAGATACTGTCGCAACCGCTCTCATAATGTGTCTGATACGAGTACTCACCGGCTGCAGCATACGTGTTGCCATCGATCCATGGATACGATCCGCCAGGTTCAATGTACGCAATCTCTACAGGCGCAACCGAGTCCTTCAGAACAGTCAGGTTCAGCGTATAATGCACGCTGTCGTATGCCGGATACAGCATACTCTTGAGCGTGTCGTGATACGTGCCGGTCTCATACAGCAACTGACAACGCCAC
>CALZOG010000046.1 GCA_945827635.1 uncultured Bacteroidales bacterium | reverse complement strand
TTCGTTGTCATTTTGTAATTTTGCGTAGATTGCATAATAGATCCAGAACATAACAACTCTTTCGTACAGATCATGCCTCAGTTCAACTAACGCATCGTCAATCTGTTGGTTAGTATATGGAATATCTGAAAATTTATCAAACAGTGCAGAACATATGTAATTTATAGAGCATCCAATAATTGACTCATTTTCTTGTTGGAAATGGGTATTACTGCAAATATAACCAACGAGAATTGTCTTATCCTCCGCGGTAATGAATCCGACTCCATAGTTATCAAGATTCATGCTCAGGTCGGCAATTACGAATTGTTGTGAATTTAGCAACTTGTAGAGTTCTGCATTGATTTGTGCCTGAGACTTGTTTTGAGCCTCATCCAATATTTCACTGCTTGATACCAGAACTCCTTCGGCAGTAGCGGCATGTAATTGTCCTGCTATATTGATCATAATCTTAGATTATTTCGAAGTTATACGTTTCTTTGAGTTTGGATTCGGTTCTCCATACCCGGTATGCGCCGACTATGGTTCCCGCTGCGTTGAGCAGAGGAACAGCAAAACCACCGTTCTTGACGGTAAGGTTTCGTGCTGCTGTGTTCGGGATGCATATCCAAACATATTCGGCTGTTGAACCGCAGTCAACCTCTTTGGTTGAGCCGACAAGCGTATCTTGTTTGTACGAGTTGGCAAGAGCCTTGATATCGGCTTCACTGCTGAGCGCAGCGGCCTGGCCGATGTAACACATGTTTTTGCCGACGGTAATTGCAACGGATATTTCTCCTGATGATTCCCAACTGTCTTTTGTCCCCTTTATCTTTATTGTACAGCTGCTTGCGACATTCAGCTTGAACTCTCCGTTAGTGAAGGTGATATTATGCCATACTCCGTCATAATACTGATAGCCGGCTCCTGCAGTCTGCTCAAAGATAGTGAGTGTTCTGGAGGTGTCATAGTTGTCACCGCCAAGGGTATATCTTACAGCAACACATCTGTTGACGTTAACCGTAAGGCTTGTAACTTCCGATGCAACACCGTTTTTGTATGCAATAGCTTTGACGGTATATGTCTTTGTCTGCATGCTGTTATCGGCATTCAGATTGAATTTGGCAGTATATTTTGTCGAGTTGTTTGTAGGCTCGTTGCCGTCCAGAGTATAGTATACGGTTGCTCCGCTTGTGGAAGTGAGAGTTACTTCGCTGTATCCTTTTTTCGCGGAAACGGATATGATCGGGGGCGCAGGTGCTGTATACTCTTCGCATGACACCAGGTATTTGTTGTTTCCGGCGGTCACAAGAAGTTTTCCCAGATCAGGCTTGTGTGTAATTTCTACAACGTCATTTTCAGCGCGCAACCTGTTTAGTATAGGATCCCAATACGTTTTCATTTTTGCTATAGGGCTTATAATATTTATGTTTCTTGATCTTTTTTAGAAGGTCCGGATTGATTTGCTGCAACAGCGCCTCTATCTCATTCTGCATTTCGTACTTTGCCGCCGTGCAAAGGTGTGTGTAACCTTTCCGGATACCATCTACACGCACATCACCGGTTAAGATAGTTTTTGTGTTGTAGTTCTGTGCCAGTTCATGCAAAAACTGTTGCTCTGTTACTATATCCGGGATTATACTGCCTCTATCGCCGAACTTTGCTTTGATCATCTTTTCGCGTTCCTCGTAGCTCGAGTCTGCTAAAGACATTTCCACTGTCCGGAAATACGTATCAAGGTACCGGTCTTTCAGCTCCCTGTTGTTAAGCTGCACAACGCCGCAGTTATACGATAATGGGTAATACAACCCTACATTATTCGGCAACTGTTCAATATTGATTGCAGCCTGTGACAGTTCGTACGTATAATCAGTCCGCCACTCTCCACCTTCCTCGCTTTGTGTCACCAGGTCGGCATCAGTCCGGAAGAGCCGTTCCAAGGAGCGATCTCTCAAAAACACGTCACCATCTATATGTACACTGCCTAACGGCTCTCGCTGCGTTGCAAACAACTTTCCGTATGCCCAAAAGCGCTTAATGTCTTCCGGAATAGCATCCAGATCAATGCACACTTCATCGTACGGAAGCAGCGCCAACAGCTCTGCACCGAATTTGTCTGTGTGCAACACTACCTCTGCCCCCATCTGTCGCGCATAATGCAAACTGATAGCGTAGCAGAGTAGTGTAACAGGTATGCGATCTTCACGCAGCGGCTTAGTCCACAGGGTGTGGAATATGCGAATAGGAGACATCTTCGGCATAATCTTACCCTTTCTTTTTATAGGCTACGTAACCTATTGCCGCAACAAGCAGTGCAATCAGGCCGTAACGGTATGGCTTTGCCTTGAACCAGGCCAACAGCGCCAGCCACCATGAAGGCTTCTCCCCGTCTGATGTAAAGAAGGCGGCAACAACTCGAGTCGGTTCGTCTTTCCTCTGTTCAGCACTCTGAGAAGAACCGCCACCGGCCGCCACCTCAGACGGATCAATAACAGGTTCTTTGTCCATACCCAGCAAAGCCGCTTCAAGGGCTGCATCAGTAGCCGAAAGACTTCCGATCGGGGCGGCATACGTATAACCCAACTGACAGGTATAACATGTGCAATAGGTATAGCCGTCGGCATTTACTCGCGGCTCATTTCCAATAACAGCTGCCAGGCGCAGCATTTGTTCTTCGGTTGTCATATTACAATGCGTATTTATAAGTGTAATCTTCTCTATCGTCCCACACGAAGGCAAACAGTTGAACGCCGTTCGGGTAGAGCGTTTTGGTTGTCGATTCGTCTGTAGCTTCGATAAATCGAATACTCCAGATCTTTTGTCCTTCGGCAGGTAGTGCCGGGTTGAACTGACTCCGGTCAAACTTGCCGATGTATGTTCCGGCCGATGTCGCTACGATGATATCTGCCGGATCTGCTTCTAAGTACAAAGATGGTATAAAGTGGTTCATGTCTTACGGAATTTGATTGACATTTACGGTTGTACTGTTAAAGTACCATTTGACAACGGCCAATGTCTTCTTGCCAAAAATACCATCCTCGGCCAACCTGGTGATCTGCTCCCCATCACATAACGGCATATCCCTCCAGACAAGGATAGCCAGTTGCTTGTTCAGGAACGCCTGCAGTCGTTTGACATCATCGCCGCGCGATCCCATTTGCAAGACACCTGACACGGCAGGTTGGTTGTCTGTCGGTTCGCTATCCGGCGGGGCAGCTGGAGTTTTATCCTTCTTGCGAAGAATAAAATATGCCGTTGCCACTCCGGCTAAGAGAATGATAAGTACGGCCAGTATAATCAAAGGTCTTTTGTTGTTCGCTTTCATCGGATGTACTTTTTTGCGGCAAAGAAGGCTGCTGACCCTATTACCAGAACGGCTATCAGATAGACAGCTGTCTGCCAGGACATATTGACATCTACGCCAACGCCTACATTTGCGAGGTTCTTTTGCTCGTTCATATTACTTTAAGTTAAATGATAACAGACGCATTTTGATAGCATCCACAGTGCCACTGGTCTTCATTGTGCCGGTCATCAGCCACCACTCCGAATCTATCCACTCATACAACGACTCGCCTTTGCCGTATTGTTCGGCAAAATAGTTAGCCACTCCGACAAAGATACGATCCGAAACCTGCGAATACTCTATATATATGTTATTGTTTCGTGTCCAGCCTACACCTTTCAGATCATTGTATAGTGCATCGGCAATACGCTTAACGGTACTACTCTCAGCTTCTGTCAGAGTTTTCCCCCAGTCCGTTTCGCTCGGGAGAACAGCCGGCACAGATGCCGCGTTACGTTTGCGCAGAATAATGATAGCAATGACCATTGCAAGGATCACTGCAACAAAGACGGACGCGCCGATCAGTATGCCTTTTATGTCGTGAAGTTCTTTCATTAGTCGTGGATTAGTAGAAGGATAAACAGAAAAAATGCAATGATGCTCAACAGCAGATCCGTAACAGTGAAGCCGTGTTCCTGTGCTACACGTGCACCTTCGACGCGGATATTCCGGACGGTTTGTGTAACCTCCTTGGTGAAGGATTGCCGGTTATCGTTTGTCGTGTTCGTGACGTTGGCCGGTGCCGGGCGCAAAATACCCAAGGCTACTTGTTGCGATAAGGTCATTGGAGCCTCGGAAGCTTTCTCCGAAGTGCCGGTAGCCTTCTCGACTGCAGCATTCAGGATGCGGTTCTTCTCCGCCTCCATTTCCTTAAAGTGTGCCAGGATATTGTAGCGCGCGGCCTCGCCATCAGCAAAGTCGTGGTCTTTCTCCATGCTTATAACTAACTGCTTATTCATAAGACTTAGTTTTTGCGGATTAGACAATTTCGCCGTAGGCATTCAAGCTGCCTGTTACGCTCGTATAGGCGCTTCTCAGCTCTTCAATTTTCTCCAAAGCCTGATTCTTAGCTCCGCCGTTCTTGGCGGCGCGATCACGGTACACGCTACAATTGCTTGGCATGATTGCACTGTAGATAGATGTGGCCTGGTAAGGCTTTTTGCAGTAATCGTGCCAGTTGGTATTTGTCATAATACCGCCTTTGCTTTTGAAGTGCTGATCCGCGTATATCTTTTCGTTCTTGGGAAGATCAATCAGCTTCTGGAATACAGCTATGTCGTATGCCTTGGCATCGCCAGCCCATGTGCCAAAATTTGTGAAGTTCTCAATAAACGCGTCAACTATAGCGCCGATTTCCTGCTTGCGCAAGTTCCATTTCGCTTTCTTGTTGCTATCTTCCGTGCGCTTGTTTTTCTCCTCGACCTTCTTGATAAGAACCATCAACTCATCAGAGTTCATACATCCCAGTTCTTTGTCCGTCTTGAGCTCGTCGCCCTCGTCGTACTTTTCCTCCAGTTCGATGTACTGCTTGATGTATTGCTGGATCTTGTCGTAGTCTTTGATGCGTTGCTCGATCTCTTCGGTAGTCCATGATCTGTCCGGCTGAGTTTTGTACTTCAACTGATACCGGCGTACGGCATCGTTGTAGTCTATATCTGCCTGAGAGTATTGCGATGGATCAACAGCACTCCGGTTCGCTGTGTAGAGCGAACTCATATTCTGGGCTGCAGTTTCCAACGACGTCTCAAGAATCTCGTCCGGAGTGTTTGATTTTTTCCTACTGAAAAGGATATAAACGAGCACTGCCACAATGCCCACGCCTCCAAATATCAAATATTTCTTGTTCATAATCCTTTTGTTTCTGCGATTAGTAATAATGCACCTATGCCAAGTATAAGTACGAGTGTCCACAACCATCTGTTGCTTTCCTGTACCGGCTCCGCTCCGTCGGCTGCTGCATACGACTGCAGTAATTCCTTTGCGCGTTCGCTACCTTTGCTGGCTGCGATTTTCAACGTATCGTACTGTGCGCAGGAGACACGGCGCGGATTGTTGTACGATATATTGCTCACAGCGTTCAAATAGTTGACGAGTGAATAAGGTTTCTTACCGGCCAGGTGTCGCAACGCATACCGGTCTGCTTCTACCTCGTCAAAGGTTTTCAGTTTGTAGTGGCCGACTTCGTGCAACAAAGTAAATTCCTGCTCCTCCGGAGAAAGCCCAGCCCAACGCGCACCGTTTATCTCGATGTCTCCCGTTCGTACATTGGTACGCGCCGGATTAGTCGGGCGTTCAGGGAAGGTGGGCAGGAATTTGATTGATGGCATAGTGGTATTACTTACGTTTGTTAGACCATACGAACAGGCCGAATACAACAACAGCCAGCACAACGCCAGCGGCAATGATGACCGCACGGACGGTTTTCTGGTTCTGCTCTTTGGTTGTAACGGCAAGACTGCCATTCTGTTCGAGAGATACCTGCTGCGTCTGACCATTGATAACGGTAGTTGTAATGCCGGATGCGGCACTAAAGGCACCTTCAAAGATGCCACCTATCCAAGAATAATCATTCATAATCAGTGTCTCCTATTTTTGAAGATTACCACACCGGCAATCACGATAAGCACAAACAAGCCCAGTACAATCCCCAGTGTGATCCACACCTGGCGTTTTTCGCGCTCGTTCTGCAACGCTGCCGCTTCCGAAGCTGCGACATTAGCGTCGGCCACTGCGCGCGTATTGCCGTTGATGTTCAATGTGCCGAGGATGCCGGTAGCTGCTTCGAGCACAGTGCCAACCATGCCGGTTATGTCTCCGGCGCTCCACTTCTCACCACCGCTCTTGCTGGTGATTACGGCGGTCTCCTGATCACCGTCACCGGGAGCATAATCCTTCATCTCCGGGTACAGGAAGCGCACCAGCGCGTCAAACGCCTTCGGATTGATCTCGCGGAGGCGGTTGATGTCTTGTATGGTGATCTTGCCGGGTGTCACGTCTATGCCGGATGCACTCAGATGAGCGCACACGCCCTGCTCATTCTCGTTTACACGGCGGCAGAACTCTTTCAGCACAGCGTTCTTGTTAATAACTATTTCCTTCATAATTCGTCGATTTTAGTAGATAAATTAAATAGGGGTAGGGCTGTTAAACCCCGCCCCTATTCAACAGATGAAGCCCTGCGCTTATCACGCGTTCTGGCGTGCGTAGAACTTGGCAGCCGTCGCCTTGGCGCGGTTGTACTTCTTCTCCAGAGCCTTGCTCGCATCAAGCGATGCACCGAAGAAGAACGTCAGGTTCACGGATACACCCGAGCGGATGCTGTACAGGATGGTCGAGCTGTGACCCAAGATCCAGTCCTTCAGTTCCACCTCCACCGTCTTGGTGTTGTTGGTGTTCTGATCCTGGAAGGTTGAAGGCACCTTCTGGATGGTCGAGTCCGTCATGAACGGAGTTTGGGTCTGGTACTTCAACGGCTCGTCAAGCTGCTGCTCGCTCGATACGTTGAACTTGATAGCGCGTACGCGGATCGGGTTCTTCTTGATATACTCAAGCAGAACATCAATGCTGCGCGGATCACCGGCGGCAACCATATGAACGGCGGAGTCATCTTCGCCTTCGGTTACGATGTTACCCTCCTTCAACAGAGTGTGACCGGCAACGTTCTCAAGGATCTCGTTAAGCTGGATTTTCTGCGTGGTGGAGGTGTTGTTCGTGATACGCATGGTAAATTCACGCGCGGCATCACTTTCGTCGATGAATGAGTCGGCGCTGCCGAAGTTCACCATGTCGTCACCAAGACCTACATAGTTCTCCTGGCTACCGTCTGCGTTGGCCATCAAGGCCTCCTTCATCTCTTTGCTGGTGAACACGATGTCACCTACTTTTTGTTTCTTTTCAGCCATTGTTGCAATAATTAGAATGTTAGTGATTGGAGTTGCAGAACAGATTACTCAGCTGCCGGAGTTGCCGGAGCCGGTACAGCCTTGCTGAATTTGTCACGATTGAGGTAGATAACTACACCCATCATAACGATCGTGAGGATGCTGAGAATGACAGCGGTTTTGATTTTGTCCATAATTCAGATGTTTAGTGGTTCGAGAAATTTTTTGCAAAGATACGACTTTCGCCCGATATACTTGCCGACTTTTACAGACTTTTCCCGACTTTTACCGAAAAAACAGAACCGACTATATTCCCATACTGCCGGTTCCCTACAAAATGAACAGATAAATCTAACTATGAACACTGAAGGTGCACTTCAAATTCTTCGCATATATATCGTACTACCGATGGTGATAGTTTCTTGCCGGCCTTGTATCCGCGGGCGACAAGTTCACTCATACGGCTCTGCATATAGTTGTACAACGTGCGCGGTGAAATGCCACCGGCTACAGCTAACTCCTTACGGCTCATCCATATATATTTATCAGACATCGACATTGCGAATGCGTTTATGGTAGTACGGATTATTCTTCGCCTTCTGATTGACTTCAGCTTGACAGCGCTTGAAGTAGTCAAAGTTGTTAATACAGTCTTTGCGCCGGTCGATATTATCTACCGTCCGGAACAGGAATGCGTCACTGTAATAGGTGAACGCGCGCGGAGGTATAGTGGTAAAGCCATGGCCGACAAAGAACACATCCAAGCTGCGTTGTCTGCGGCGCACGAACAAGTTAATGATCTCTTGTGGCAGAATATCGCCGAAATATACCTTGCAATCATCGAACACAATGATCCCGCTATTGAACATGCTAATCCGGGTTAAGCTATAATGTTTCTCGTCACCGCTCGAGTCCATCCAGACGTGACGCTGAATACCTTCATATATATAGTCGTCCGGGCTCTCCAGCATATTCTCCGGATAGTCTTGCCATTCGGTGTCGTCCGGCGTAACGATCAACACCTTGAGCCGGCGCCCCATATCGCGTGATCGTTGCAACAGTTCCTCAAGCATATTTCTCAGGAATGTTGTCTTGCCGGTGCCGTTAAAACCTAACACCAGTGTACACTTGGCTGCTCTCAGTTCACTCATTGCCCGGCTCCTTTGTTTCCTGAGCGGTCGCATTGGCTTGTTTGCGGCGCTCTACTTCCTGTTTGAGTTCGTTGGCTTTGTTCTCAGCTTCGAGGGCTTCAATCTTCTTTCTCTGCTCCTCAATCTTCTCCTGGAGAATGTTGATCTTGCGCTCTTCTATTGCTTCGGGTATTCTGGATCCATACACAATCAGAAGGATGATTGCCAGTTGCAGCCACAGAGGTATATGACCGCCAACGCGCTCACAATAGACGCGGATGATCTTCTGTATGCGGCTCTTCTGATCCGCTGTGGCCATATACTGCTCAGCCTTGCCCTTAGACAGTACAGCCAGGCCGAAGGATGCGCCGGTATCTATTACCTCAGTTACGAATGTCGCTTCCTCCTCGGCAGACAGGTTGACATCCTCCGGATTGAACTCCGGTAATGTCGGACGCTGTTCCTCCGGAAGAGGAGTGTCGCCGAAGTCCGGACGCTCGTCGATGTTCATGGGCTGCTTGTCCTGCTCCATTTCGTCAATGAAGGAGAGATCACCGGTCAGAAAGTTATAGTCCTTCTTGCCGGACACTGGTACATGATCTAATACTGACATATTACTCGTTAATTAAATGCCTGATTGATGACGGACTGCAGATAGTCTGTTACTCTCCGCTTCTCAGAGCTGCGCACAACGTGCGCCTGATCATCAAGCTGTACCAGGCGAAGATAGGTCTCATCACCTTCGCGACTGAGCATAAACACGGACTCGGTTTCACCGTCTTGCAGGCTCTCATCCTCCTTGTACAGTGCTGCCGCCAGTTCCTCTTCCAGTTTAGGCAGGAACTCGTTCGTTATCCTTGGCAGGTAGGGCTTGATCAGGTTTTTTAACAGACTTGCATTATCCAACAGTCCCATATCAGTCGAAGTTAAGCGATTGTTTGATTTGGCGGATATTCTTGCACCCCGGATTGATCTCGGCTGCTATGGCTACTATATCCGCATCCTTGAGCACGAACGGATAGAACCATTCGGCATTACGCTGGATAGTGTAACGCAGGAACATATCTGTCATGATCTGCATCGGCGTGATTTCGCGCTCGTAGTATTCATTCAGACGCTTAGCGGTTGCCTCAAGCAGGCTCACTGTAAACCGTGGCAGTGTGTGCTTGAAGTTATCCCATGTCTGTGCGCCATCGGTTTCCAGAGCGCTTATACGCGAGACTAATTGTTCACGCTCCGACAGAGCTGTTTGCAACTGATTAGATATATCCTGATATTTGTTGTTCAGTTCCTGATACTCCTTATCCTGTTCGCCGGCATCCGCTTCGGACTTCTGAGCTGCCTGGTGCAACGCTTCGTTCTCGGACTGCAGACGCTCGATCTCTTCGTCACGCGCCTTTACTATCTCGCCATATTTGAAGTTCAGATCATCAAACTCCTTCTGACGCTCTTCCGCGGATTGGTCATCCTTGTGAGCTGACCAGAACTTGTAAGCTACTACCAGTTGGCGCAGGTTGTCTTCTGTGCCTATCACGTCGGGAAAGATCTCTTTCACCATATCATACGCCTCCTGTGAGACGTTGAAGTTTACTGATTTACGTACGCCCATAATATATATGATATTTTGATTTCACTTGTATTTCAATATGTTGTCAATGATTGATAACGCGAAAGAAGAGTGAAAGACGGTTGTTACCTATATTTTGCGCCTATGGATAACACGAAAACAACTCCGTCTTTCACTCTTTCACTTACTCATCGTTGTCTTTTCGCTCCCAGATGACAGGGTTACCACATCGCTCGGCGATTATTTCAATCACACGGAACAGCACCAGGAAGATGATACCGGCAAACGACGACAGTGTTACCATGATCCACATCAACAGATCCTGGAGATCGAAATTGCCTTTTTGGCGGATATAGCTGCCGGACGCTATGATGCAGATAACAGCACCCAGCAGGTAGATTAGCAATAGGATTATTTTCATGATTATAGGATTTTGACGCAAAGGTACTGCTTTTATCTGATATCTGCAAACAATTGCAACAAAATCTTCTGATAACGCGCTATGTTTCAATGTATTACAAAATTGTAACCAAGTTGTACCAAAGTTGTAACCAAAGTTGTAACGCGGCGTAATTACTTATCTTTCTTAATGTTATATTTTTATTTTACCTTATTTTGGTACAAGTTACAAATGTTTTCTTCGAAATAAGGGGTTGAAAAGGGGTGAAAACGGCCGACGGACTCCGGACGGACTCCGGGCAGCGGTCTTGATATCTGCTTTTCGTCCGGTGATAACGACCGGCTTGTATCGTATTCATGAGAAAAGCCGCCTGCATGATGCAGACGGCCGATCGGAAATCGAAGGGTTTGCCTTCCGTTATCGAGAGTATGTTAGACTTTACTCGAGGCTTCCAGAATATATTGCTCGTAGTCCTTGCGTGACTTCTCTATGGTGCAGAACTCGTCATAGATATCTGCTATTATGTTCATCGCGTCGCGAACCATCGGAACATTGGCATTGCCCGACTCTTCGCCGTATATGATCACCCTGGAGAGGTTCATTTGGGCGCGGAGCAGACCTTCGCTCAGTAGCTGCAGTCGGGATTTGTCGCCGCATTCGTTATCCGGAACGGCTATCAGATTGTGCAGCGCCGGAATAGGGCTGTAGCTGACCACGGTGTTCATAACGCACCTCCTTCCTGAATGGTGTACGTCATTGTCCGGTTGCCGAGGCGGAAGGTATAGACGGCTCCGCTGTCAGTCGGACTCCAGAACAGTTCGCGGCCACTCGTGCGAATGGCGTTGGCAAGGTTGAAGAACATCTTCACGATGTCCGTTCGGCGGCAGATGCGCCGCTTGAGATTCGTTGTTTCCATATACGATAATTTTGAACAATAAAAAATCGGATGCTACCTGGTGTTCAAAGTCAATCGTATATGGCTCGCTAAGCTATTACAGCTTTCGCCCAGGGCATCCGATAAATCGGGTTAAACACTACAGCACCGGCAATAAAAAAACCGCACGCTTGCGGCAACTCATCCGGCTGCCATATACGAATATTTTACTTTGAACGGTGCAAAGGTACGAAAAAAAAATGATATATGCAAATTTTTCGGGAAAAAAATGCAAATTGTGGCAAAAAAAACAGCACTTTTAGCAAGTTTAGCCAAAAGTGCCGGCAAAAATGCGCGAAGGAGTATATTTTTTCGAAGCGCAGAAGTATATTCTAAAAGATAGCCTTTCTAACCTTACTGGGAAGAAATGCCGTTATATTTGCCAACGACGTAAAGTCGCTTAAATTGTCAGTCATGATGTAGAAACATTTCACCTTCTGGCTCATTTCGTACTGATACAGATCTTCAATATCCTTAGCCAGCGCACCGGTTATTGCTGATTGAATGTCGTCGTTGTTAAACTCAACGACATTAAATCGGTGAATAATCTGCTCGATCTCCTTCACCATCCGGTCGGCTCCAATACGCTTCTGCAACTTAGCAGTAAGCTGAGCAACTGACAGCGAAGAAACGTACAGCTTCTTACCGTTAAGCGCCATAAGGAACTGCAAAGCCTTGGTGAACCCCTTCGTATCCTTATAGATGCCGTACTTGTTGGCTATATATCCGATCAGGCAGTTGGTATCTATGTAAATATGATTCTCGTTATTTCTCATAGTGACAATACTTCGGCATACTGCTTTTTTTCGGATGCAGACAAAAGATCCAGATTAGCGTTCACCCACCGACGTTCTGCAACATCATGGATCTCGCTTCGTGTAACACCTGCTTTATCAAGCATTGTTTTCAACAACTGAGCACGCATTTTGCTCAATTCTGCTCTACGTTTTGCTGTCATGTTCGTGTGTGTTTGATTTTCCGATGCAAAGATACAACTTTTTTTTGAATTTTGCAAATGTTTCATACAAAAATCTCCGATTTTCTACATTTTTTCATCAATACCATCCTTCCGGCAAGCAATTGTTGATCTCCTTTTTCGGATCCGTCTGAATATAGATCAGCTCCGTGCATTTCCTCCGGCTTCCTACCGCCAGGTTCTTGACAGCCCGGTTCTCTTCCGCTCTCCAGCCTAACATGGTCGGAGGGCAGAACACCCAGCCCTTCTCCTTGCAATATACCCGGAGCGCTTGCTTGAACGCCTGCGATGATTTGCTCTTGCCGGTCTTGCCCAGTTCGGAACAGTAGTCATCATATACATTCTGCTTGATCAGGATGTGATCGAGCCGGTCGTTCGGGTTCTCGTCATCCTGAGCGAAGTACACATCTGCCCAGGCTTTGAATGTATCGCCCATCATTGCCTTACGAACGCGCTGCATCACTCTCTCCAGCGGTGGCAGAATAACATCGTTCTGGTGTGACAGGTAGAACTGGATGCAGTTGATCATGAAGTTATAGTCTGCGTTCCAGTCCTCTTCCGTATAGTCATGGCCGAACAGATTCTGACCGCCGAAGTCGCTGCTTACCTTGCGCGTCTCCCGGTACTCGCCATCGGAGCCTTGCTCATGGTAATAGTCGCCAAATACTACAGGGATCAACCGGCGCAACGTACTGCGGTCGTCACCTTTCCATGGGAAGTTACTCGATATGACAGTGCAGGGACTTTCGCGATAGTCTATCTCGAATGACTGCGAGCCTTTGGGATTGACTGTGAGCTGCCCGGTGATCTTGCCGTAGAACGTGTCAAACGGGAAGTTCTTGGCGGCATCATCCACAAACAGGATGTCGGTGTTCGAACTGACGCGATCCAGGAAGTGGTTGTTTTTCGTCATGTCGCCATCACGGCCGTCCAGCGTCACGATGGTGGCAAGCTGCATATAATGCAATACGCGCATGAACAGTGATTTGCCGGAGCCTCCGGATGACTCGTCTTCGTTCGTGAGTTTGCTTTCCATGATCCAAACGCACTTGGCCATGTCGTCTTTCTTGAAATGGTGTAGCAGATAGCCGTAGGTGTATATCTTGTTCAGCAGGTTCTGATGGTGCTCCTGCCATTGATCGGCCGTCAGACGGCTGCCGTAAGGATTGAAGCGGTTGGCGGCCGCGTAGGCTTTGTCTGCCTCGGGATCGTCAGTCTCCAGCTCCTCCCTCCAGTTCAGACGGCTGCCGTTGATCAGGTAGCAGAATACTTTGCTCCGGGTGCTGTCAATGTGGAAACTGTTGTCTTTGTCCACATGGAAGGCCGGAGGCAGCTCTTTGAACGCGTGCGGTATAACCTTGTTCGCCCAGCAATAGGTATTCACATCCTTGCTTCCGGTGATCTTGAGTCCGTCGGCGCTGACCACTACCGAACCGTTTTCAAAGAACAGCGTACGCGTAGTCGGCGTACTGATATCGAAGTTCACTTCTATGCTGTCCAGGTCATCGTAGATGCTTTGTGTGGCGCGCTTGCTGTTGATATAGGCTTCCATGATGTTCGGCCGCACCTGGCGGTTGCGCAGATCCTCGCGTATAAAGTCACGGAGCTGCTTGGCTTCCATCGGCTCCACCTTGTAGTCATTCAGCCGGCAGGGTTTTACTTCGCCGGTAATCGTATCTTTGAGCTTGTAGAAGCCGTTCAGACGCAGGTAGTAGAGTAGGTTTGTTGCCTTGATCTCCACCTTTTTGCGCTCACGGCCATCGTCATCCGTGGTGCTTTCCTGCCAGAACTGTGCCTGCATGGCAGTGGCCACCAGCTTCTCAAATTCGTACTTCGACGGTCGCAGCTCCAGAAAATCGCGCAGATCCTTACGCGGCTTGCCACGGTTGTCTCGGAAGTTAAGCAACCACTTCGGCAGCTCGATCGTATAGATATCGACGTGCTGCAATGCCAGGCGCTCGCCTTGGCGCACACCGGTAGCGTCAATATCCGGAATGTTATAGATACGTTTGGCTATCCGGTTAAGCTCTGACAGGGTGGCGATTGACAGATCTGCAGTCTCACTGTTGAGCCATATGGGATAATAGCCGAGTCCGGCCACGTTCATCGCATCACGCTCACCGGAACACAGGAACACGGCCGGCAGTTTTTCTTTGTGCCCTTCCGCGACGCGATCCTCACTATTCAACTCGTCGTAGGCTTTGATCGCCTCCTCGAGTCCGTTCACATAGTCCTTCGGCTTCTTGCCGTCGTAAAAGAAGCGATACGCCTTGTCATAACTCAATGGGCAATACACCTTCCGGAACTCGCCGCACTCATGCAGGAAAATCGGGAAATCCTCGCTGCTATATACGGTTTTGCGCGTCAACCGGCCGGTGTCACGCTTGATAAACACTTTGCTATAACTCTCCAGGCTAAAGTAGCCGTAATCTCGCAGCGTTTTCTCTTTTACAAACGCACCCCACACACGCAGTTCCGCCTCGCTTGGCTCTGCTTTGGGCTTATATGTGAAGTCTCCATCTTCCGCGTCGGTACCCTCCACGTCCTCAAACTCCACACGCGTTGCCTTGTTTACGTCCGGCTTTAGCAGGATATCCACATTGTACATATCTGCCAACTGGTGGATGGCTTCGGAGAAATGAACGATGCTATGATACTTCATGTACGCGTCAATCGCGTTCATTTCACGTATCTCGTCACCGAAGTCACATATGTACCAATTGCCATCATCTTTCTTCCTGATCGTTGCACTGGCCGTGCGCTCCTCCGGGCGCATCTTGAACTTCTTGGCATTGCCATCAACGACATTGCGTGCATCCGGATAAAGGCTGTAGATGATGTACAGTCCTCCGTCCGTTGCCTTTAACACTTCCGATTTTAAGTCTATCATATATAGTTAGTTGTTAATCCATCCAATATATTTGCGGCTGATCCTCCAGACCATCCACCATGTTTGCCGGCTTACGGAACACAAACCAGGCATAGTTCACCGGCGAGCTGTGCTGCGTGCGGTCGTCATTCTTCCAACAGTTGATCCGGCCGCAGTGAACATACACGGCCTCCAGCCACCGGCTTGAATATATCTCTGCAAACCGTTTCCTTCCGGCAAGATAGCCAAGGTTCATCAGGGCGATATACGTCCCACCTACCGGCAGGATGTCGATAGCGTGCTTGATAAACTCATCCGCCAGGCTGTAGGGCGGGTTGGTGATGATGCTTGTTACGCCATCAGGAACACGATCACACTGTAGGAAGTCCACTCCGGACTCGCCATATCCGCGATCTCGCAGATCCGTTGAATATACTTTGTCGCAGATCTGCTCCATTACGCGGCTGAGATTGCCGGTGCCACACGCCGGTTCCCATACGATTTTGTCGATCCTGTAATGCTCCAGAAACATCCCGAACGCCTTGGGGTCGGTGGTGTAGAAGTCATCGGTAGCACGTTCCTCCGGGTGCCAGGTTGTTTTCATGCCGGTTTGCACCGCAACACTAAGGCTGTTGCCTTTCCATTCTTTATTCATATTACTCTGCAAATATATCCACCTCCAGGCCTGGAATGCAGTTCCTGTTGGCGGCATGGTTTATAGCACGCATATAGTCGTCATTGATATACGTGCGGAAATTCAGAAGATGGTAGAAATGATGTCTCGTACCGCCGATCTCCGCCAGAACAGCCCGGCGCTCAACCGAACGGTGGCGACATGTAAGACGAGAGAAATACCACCGGCGCAAGCACCGGCAGCGTCTGTTCATTTCATCATGATTGGTTATTGCTTTCATTTGCTCAATATTGGTTTGCAAATAGCGTCTATATACATCTTTTGCGTAAACGTATCCTCACGGCGCAAGGCCTTGTCTTCTATGTGCACAAATATGGTGTGCATGTTATTTTTCTTGCTGCCATTATAGCCGGCACAATCCAACTTAGGATCAGAATCCAGCGCATCAGCTAAAATAGGTGCTTTCTTGCAATCGTAGTCCATAAAAATCAGGTAGTAACCCTGAATGCTACGCTCTTGTATTCGATAGGTCATAGGAATAAGTATTTAATGGTTATTAAACAGTGCCTATAATTGCCATGCTGTTCTCTTCCATCCTTTAATATGTTCTTTCAATTCGTCACGCACAACGAAGCGCAATAGCATTCTGCAAAGTGCAGGGTTGTCCTCGAACCGTTCAAAGTTATCCATTAGATATTCCGCTATTTCTTCCTGTCTTAAAGACTCAAGAATTAGATCACTCTCTTCGCGGTGTAGTAACTCAATAATTAGTTCACTTGTATCAAAGTCTTTAACTGTTACCGTGTCCGGCTCTTCCGGAGCTTCCAGACTGACGTACATACCAGTCCATTTCTCCAGTTCATCAGCTGTGCAGTTCTGCAAAATTTCTTGCGGCGTTACTATACTCAGCGCGAGTTCTTCACGCTCCCAGCTCATTAGCTGTTCGACCTGTTTTTTTATATCCTCGATCGCCGGGGTTCCGTTCTGTGCCATACTATCATTCCTTCCATTTAATTACTTTTGCATTATATACCGGTATGTCGTAGGTTTGTATGCAATCCTGATCAACCTTGACACCTTCCGGAATTTCGCACGTGTAAAACGTGCCATAGAAGTTACTCGTAATAGATTTAACATTTAATCGCGTGCCGATCTGCAATTCCGGTTTGCACTTGAACCATGCACGTGGGTGTTTGGTCATTTCGTACATATCATGAAAGCAAAAGCACACTACATTTAACTCGATTACTTCTGCATTCTCCAGAAGCGGGTTATGGTCGTAATTCATTCTTCGATCTCCTCTGCTCTAATGATCATATCTGAATAGCCTAACGTGCATCTGAGTGACGAAATAGCATCATTCATTTCGCGCTGGTGTTCGTCATCGTAAACAACAGCATCATTGATCTGTCTCGTAAAAGATGCGTTTTTAGCGTATGCGCCTACGCACATCCATCCTTTGAAGTAGCCATAAAAGGCTCTGTATTTATACGATCTTTCGTATAAGGCAATTACTCGCTTACTCATAGCACTATTACCTTTCTGCGTCATCACAAGTCCATTGAACTTCCACACGCTCATTGCGTTTTCTGCACCAAGAACATCCTTTGTCGTAGTTGAAGTAGCAGTTATTGCAGAACCAGCACACAATACGCTCCGGATCGCTATGGTGAAATGTTTTGTCAATAGCACTCACCCTTTCACCATTTAGATTACTGTGCGTTAATCTCATTTGCAATCTGCACAAGCATTGCGCGCTCTGCGAGCGTAACCTCTGTACGTCCGCATCGCCTGTTTTTGTACTGATCGTAAGACCAACCAAGATCTTTCATTACTCTCTGACGAAATCTATCTTCGTCGAGACATGATACATTTTTCAAAATATCTTCCATAATATTACAAATTTGTGTATTTTTGCACGGTTTTTGTATTTTTGCGCTACAAAGGTAACACAAATCTGTGGTATTT
>CALZOG010000045.1 GCA_945827635.1 uncultured Bacteroidales bacterium | reverse complement strand
GACAAGGAGAGCGAGCCTGACATCTACAACGCTATCCGTCGCAACGCTCTGCTCGAGAACGTAACCGTTGACGAGAACGGCAAGATTGACTTCGCCGACAAGTCGGTTACCGAGAACACCCGCGTTAGCTATCCTATCAACCACATTGAGAAGATTGTTCGTCCGATCAGTGCCGGTCCGGCTGCAGAGAACGTTATCTTCCTGTCGGCTGACGCATTCGGCGTACTGCCTCCTGTTAGCATCCTGACTCCGGAGCAGACGAAGTATTACTTCCTGAGCGGCTTCACCGCCAAACTTGCCGGTACAGAGCGCGGCATCACTGAGCCTACTCCTACATTCTCGGCTTGCTTCGGCCAGGCGTTCCTGGAGTTGCACCCGACCAAATATGCCGAGGAGTTGGTTAAGAAGATGGAGAAGAGCGGTGCCAAGGCTTATCTGGTTAACACCGGCTGGAACGGCACTGGCAAGCGTATCTCTATCCGCGACACACGTGGTATCATCGACGCTATCCTCGGCGGTGCTATCAAGAGTGCTCCTACCAAGAAGATCCCGTTCTTCGACTTCGAGGTTCCGACCGAGTTGCCGGGCGTAGATCCGAAGATCCTCGATCCGCGCGACACCTACGTTGACGCTACTCAGTGGGAGGAGAAGGCTAAAGACCTGGCAGGACGCTTCATCAAGAACTTCGCCAAGTACACCGGCAATGAGGCTGGTAAGGCTCTGGTTGCCGCCGGCCCACAGCTGTAATTTGGCTTTTTCTTGGCATCTTTGGGTTTTGGGTTCGGTCATTATGCCCGCATAACTCCCTTACGCAGAAATCCAAATCTGCTCAAGATAAATCTCAAATTATCTGAGCAAGGATGCAAAAACAGGAACATTACAAAAGTAATTGAAAACATGATTTCATTGCATGAGATAAACACTACAGACAACCTCGCCGGTGCCAAAGCCGGCGAGATTGTTACTGTCAGTGGCATGATCCACAACGTTCGCGTGACGAAGTGGGGAGGATTCATTATCCTCCGTAAGGCTTGCGGCTTGCTGCAAACCGTTGTGGACAACAGCGCGTCAAAGTTCTTCGACGAGCAGGGCAACGCCATTGCTATGGCTGACCTCTGCCGCGAGATGGCTATAACCATCACCGGTAAGGTGGGTGACGCCAAGATCAAGGACCCGGCAGTATATTACAACACCATTGAGCTGGCAGTACAGGAAGTTCGCGTACTCTCGCGTCCGACAACGGCGGAGGTGGTGGATATGAACGCCCTGAAGTTCGGTGACGAAGAGACACTGCTGCGCTACAAGTTCGACAACCGTCAGGTCACCCTGCGCAACCCGCGCGATATGGGTATATTGAAGGTACAATCGACTATCGCCAAGGCGTTTGCCGACTTCCTGACGGATAACGGTTTCACGCAGATCTACACCCCGAAGATTGTTTCCGAGGGTGCCGAGGGCGGTGCTAACGTATTCAAGATGGATTACTTCGGCAAACAGGTTTATCTGGCTCAGTCGCCGCAGTTCTACAAGCAGATAGGCGTTGGCGTATATGAGCGCGTGTTTGAGATTGCCCCGGCTTATCGCGCCGAGAAGCACAACACCAGCCGTCACCTCAACGAGTACATCTCACTGGATGTGGAGATGGGCTTTATCAAGGGTCAGGAGGATGTAATGCAACTTGAGGCACGACTGCTGCAGCATATCATCAAGACGGTAAGCGAGCGTTGCGCCCACGAGCTGAACCTGCTCGGTGCTACGCTGCCCGTACTGCCGCACGAGGTGCCGGCATGGAAACTGAGCGAGGTGCACGAGATACTGTGGGAGAATAAGTTGTGCGAAGCCGACCACCGTGGCGAGGATGATCTCGCACCGGAAGAGGAGCGCGCCATCTGCAAGTACGCACTGGACACCTACGGTTCGGACTTTGTGTTCGTAACACATTTCCCGAGCGAGCACCGTGCGTTCTATGCTATGGATGATCCTGAAGACCCGACGCTCACGCTGAGTTTCGACCTGCTGATGCGCGGACTGGAGATCACCTCCGGCGGTCAGCGTATCCACAAGGAGCAGGAGTATCGCGACAAGATGATCAAACGCGGTATGAACCCGGATAACTTCCGCTTCTACCTTGATACGTTTAAGAACGGCATGCCGCCTCACGGAGGATTCGCTATCGGTCTGGAGCGCATCACCGCATGCTTCTTAGGTATCAACAATGTCAAGGAGTGCTCGATGTTCCCGCGTGACATCAACCGCGTAGCACCCTAAACGCTACACTTCACATATTCAAACAACCCGGCCACTTGGTCGGGTTGTTTGTTTTATCTGTCCTCTTCCGTTTAGGGGTTAGGGTGAGGATTACAACTCTTTGAGCGTAGCGAGCAGGAAGTCGTAGAACTTCTGCACCGTGGCGATGTTCACGCGCTCGTCAGGGCTGTGCGGGTGCTCGATGGTCGGACCGAAGGAGATCATATCCATACCCGGGTAGTTGCGACCAATGATACCGCACTCCAGTCCGGCATGGATGATCACGATGCGCGGCTCGGCACCGAACTCACGCTCGTAGATTGCCTTCATCGTGTGCATGATACGGCTGTTGATGTTCGGTTTCCAGCCGGGATAATCGCCCGAGAACGCTACATCGGCACCTGCTATTGAGAACGCCGAGTGGATGATCTCGCGCAGTTCGCGTTTGCGGCTCTCTACAGATGAACGGGTCAGACACTGCACCTCGATCACGTTCTCCTCGCCCTCCTGGCTAAACTCAATCATCGCCAGGTTGTTGGATGTCTCAACGATGTCGGGCATCTCGGTCATCATGCGATATACGCCGTGCGGGCATATCGTAATGGCGTGAATCAGATAATCCTGCACCTCTTCGGGCATCTCGGTCTTCGGGCAATCGATCTGCTCGGCAGTCAGGCTGATAGCGTCCTCTACGCCCTCATATTCGGTTACGAACAGTGTCTCGTAATCATCCACCAGTGCCATTATGTCATCGTAAGCGTCAGCAGGGATCGTGATCACAGCTTCTGCCTCACGCGGTATAGCGTTACGCAGCGAACCGCCCTGTACGCATGCCAGACGTGCCTCGTAGTTGCTTACAGCCTCCTTCAGGAAGCGGAACAGCAGTTTGTTGGCATTAGCACGCTGCAGATGGATGTCGCAGCCGGAGTGTCCACCCTTGCAGCCCAACAGACGTACGCGCAGCGCTATGTCGCCTTCTTCGGTCGGAACGGGCACGTAGCGGAACGTAGCCGTGGTGTCCACACCACCGGCGCAACCTATGTATAGTTCGCCTTCTGACTCCGAGTCGAGGTTCAGTAGTGTCTTGCCCTGCAGCCAGCCGCCCTCGAGCGCAAACGCACCGTACATACCGGTCTCTTCGTCCACGGTAAAGAATGCCTCCAGCGGCGGATGAACGACGTTCTTGTCAGCCAGGATAGCCATAGCCGTAGCCACACCTATGCCGTTGTCCGCACCGAGGGTGGTGCCGTTGGCAGTCACCCACTCACCGTTGTCCTCAACGTACGCCTCGATGGGGTCTTTCTCGAAGTCAAACACGCGGTCGCTGTTCTTCTGCGGCACCATATCCATGTGTCCCTGCAGGATCACGCCCGGATGGTTCTCGTAGCCAGGCGAGGCGGGTTTGCGTATCAGCACGTTGCCGATAGCATCGGTCTGAGTCTCAAGGCCGAGGCTCTTGCCGTAGTTAACGAGGAACTGTGATATCTGTTCTTTCTTGCCCGATGGGCGAGGGATCTGTGTGAGTTTGGCGAAGTTCTGCCAAACGCCTTGTGGTTGTAGATTTTTCATATATGTACCTGTTAGAATGTTAATGCATGATGAGCAGTTTGAGTGCTGTATGGTTCTTGCCGTCCGCAGTGTTGCAGTAGATGGTATATACGCCGGAGTGCGCCTTACTGCCGGATAGTGTTCTGCCGTCCCAGATAGCAGTGCCGCCGTTGCTGTGCGTACGGCACACTACATTGCCTGCCGCATCGGCGATGTACACTACGGTGTTGTCCATCAGTCCTGTGATAGCGATTGAGCCTTCGTAGTTCGGCCTGACAGGATTAGGATAGACATACGCGCTGCTGTAAGATTCCTCGGGTTCGGTAGCATCGCCGCGGTATGAAACAAGGCCTTTGGCAGTACCGATAAATACCTCGCCGCGGTTGTCGATGGCAATCGACAGAACGCAGTCGGAGGGCATAGGTGAGTTCTGCGAGGTGAAATGTGCAACAATCTCAGGCTCGTAGATACTCTCCTTAGTAACAAAGCGTACGAGATAAGCACCGGAGTTTTGCGTTCCTATCCATACGCGGTTGCCTCCGGCAAAGACAATGGAGTTGATTTGTTCGGTGCCCAGCAGATAATCCGCCAAGCCTGTACCATCGTGCCGTGACATCTTCATGCGGTGGCAGGCGTTGGAGGTAAACATGTTAGTGGAATCCTTGATGACAATGATTCCCTCGGCTGTACCGAGCCATATATCGCCGTTATAATCCTGCGCAATGGTGTACAACTGGTTGAACGATACGCCCTTGCCATCCTGGTCGATGAACGTGGAACGTATGACAGACCTGTCGTCAGTACCAACGTATGGTGTGCCGTTGTCGTAGTGCAGTATTATACCTGCATTGGATCTTGCCGAAGCTATCCATTTGTAGTTAGGATTGCGATTATCGACCAAGAACTTGCTGACTGTATTGAGCACGATTCGTTGTCCGCCCTGGTACAGGTTGAACGAATGCCAGCTGTGGTTAGGGTCGAGAACATGAATGTTCGTAGCCAGATCACCGGTGTTGGTGAGCCAAAGGTTGCCCTCGGCATCGTATGCCATGGCATCGACACGGCAGAAGTTATCTTTGTTGTTATCATCGAGCGAAATAAGCGGGCTGTTGTTGTGGGTGTAGTGCTTGGCTGTGCCGTCCGGCAGGAACTCCAGCAGACCTGTGCCATAGCAGGCTACGTAGTAATGATTGTTATCGGTAGCATCCACAGCCACGTGACCGAAGTCGTGCAAGGCAGGGGAACTTCCCAAGCGTTTGCTGATATCAGAGTAGGTTATGTTGTTCCATTGCGATCCGTTGTATCGCATCACCCAGCCTGTGCGGTTGTATTGCGACGCCCAACGTCCACCCATCACCATCCAGAGATCTGCACCTGCGGCAGTGAGCGAATACGAAAGGTTGGACAGCGGTCCATCGGGTTGGTAACGTTGTTTGGATCCGTCTGCCAGGATATGCATTAGTCCGTTGGAGTTGGATAGCCAGTACGTGTTACCCTCCTTGAGCGCGAAGTAAGGCCACTGTGCAGACAGTGCGGGCAACTCGCTGACCGCAGAGGCTGAAACCTCAAATATATGACTATCGGTATTGCTGCGCGCCAGAATGCTGCCCTGGTGCTCCATGAGCATCACAAACCGTTCGTCGGCAGGCAGAGGCTTGCTGTTGCAGTAAATGATGCTATCCATAAGCATGTACATATCGCCGTTGCTGCATTGCAAGTGGGTTACCTTGCCGGACAGAGGCGTGTAGTGCCAATTGGTGAAGTCCAAAAGGTTGTCCGACAAAGAAGCGCTATACAGGCGGTCGGCTGTGGCAGCAAATATGCTGTCGCCAACGATAGTAACAGCGTTGACGGAAACTGCTGCTCCCTGGTCGCCTATATAATAGGTATCGGTTATCTCGCGCTTGCGGATATTTATGACCAATATACCGAAGGGCATAGCCATGTAGGCTTTTCCCTCTCTGAAAACGAGATCCTGCACCAGTTTGGAAGCACTGATTTGCTTGGCATACAAGTCAGGCAGGTTGCGGATGTTTCCGTTGTCGTCCAGCAAGTCAAACATTCCGTCCTCGTAACTGATGACCAGGGTATTGGTGTATGAGTCGTAATCAATACGGTGTACAGCAGAACCGTTCAGTCCGTTGAGTTTGGAGTAGTAGATGAGCGACTCGTCGCTTCTGTCAACAGCAAGCAGCGATTCAGACGACAGTCCGTACACATATTTGGGCGAGATCTGGATTCTGTCGATTCTGCTGTAAGAGAAGTGCGTGGTCCACTGCAGCACCGACCCGTAGTCAACGGGGGTGTCGTAGGTGCTTTCCTTTGCGGCATTGACATCGCTTGTAGGATCGGTGTACGCTACGAGTCCGAGTGCCGTGCCTACATACATGCGGCGGTGCCGCGCGTCACACGCCAGCGAGATAACGGAGTTGGAGGGCATAGCGGAGTTCTCCATCGAATAGTGCTCAAGCAGTTCGTGGGACTCTGGATCAAGGACATAAATGCCTGACTTCTGTGTCGCGATCCACGGTCGGTCGAAATAATCGAATACGATATCGTAGATCTCTTCGTCCTCCATGACCGGCATATTGTTGCGGTCGGTGAGTTGCAGTTTGCTGCACTTGGCGTCGTTGAAATAATCGTCGGTATCAACGATGAGCACTCCCTCATCGGTAGCGAGCCATATATTGCCGCGGCTGTCCTGCCTCATGGCATAGATGGCTTCCGGTGAGTAACTCTGCCCGTTGCTATCGATCCATGTGTTGCGTACGATAGAACGGTCGTCTGCGACATGGGTGAGTGTTCCCTTGGTGTCCAGCAGTGCCAGTGCGCCAGCACCATCCACTTTTCGCGAAGCCAGCACCCATACGTAGTCGGGGCGTGAGCGGTCAAACAGGATCTGCGTAGCGGTGTGCAGGGTGGCTCGCGTGTTGTCCTCAAGATTGACGTTCAAACCTACCTGCTCGTTATCCGCCGTAAGAACAACAATATTGTAGTTCACATCACCGGAAGCCAACAGCCACAGGTTGCCTTTGGCGTCGTAGATAGCGCCATCCGTGCGTGTGTAGGTGCCGGGTGCGTCAAGCACGGCAGAGCCAATGATAGAGTTGGTGGAGTTCCAGCGCTTGATGCACTTGTCGTTGCGGAACTCATACAATCCTGTACCGTACGAGGTGACGAAATAATGGTTTGCGTCAGAGGGATCGACCGCCACGTTCATCATATCCAGACAGGGTGCCCCGACAGATTGGGTTATGTCTTGCTGCGTTATGTTGTGCCACGTTTTGCCGTTGTATCGCATGACGCAACCCGGGCGGTCGTACTTATCTGTCCATCTTCCGCCGGATAGCATGAAGAGTTGGTCTTTTTGATAGGTGAGACGGTAGGGTATATTGTTGAGCGGTCCGTTGATACTGTACGTAGTGCTTTCGCCGGTTGGCAGCGTGCGTTGCAAGCCGGAAGTGCCGGCTGCTGTCCATAGACCTTCGTAAGAAACGACAGGATACGCTGCAGGGTAAATATTTCCGTCAATGACGTTAAGGGCGTTGTATGATTGGTTGCTGTACTTCAGCCATTGCGTTCCGGAGCGATAGTAACATGTGTTGTCAAGCAGTATATACAGCCTGTCGTTGGCTTGTGCGAGGCCTTGTATGCGTCCTTCGGCAGGCAGAGGGATCTGCGACCAATAGGAGTAGTCCACAATATTATCGTCGAGCGAAGCTGCGTAGAGGGTTGATTCGCCTGCCGCATAGATGGCATGGGAAGTAAGCGCAACGCTGTAAACGGGAATTTCCTTTGCCTCCGAACCGATGAAATAGGTGTCAACAAACTCCCGGCGATGGATATTGAAGGTTTGTACGCCATAATCCATAGCCATGTACGCCAGGCTATCCTTGACAGTAATGGAGTGACAAAGCTTGCTGAGCGTGGTGAACTTGTTGTACAAGTCAGGTATGAAACGGAACGTACCGTTGTGCAACATATCCATTTTGCCATCGGCGTACACGATCATCAGTGTCTGCTTGGCTTCGAGCCAGCTGATGCAAGCGATGTTTGTGCCGTGCATTCCATCCTGATTGCTGTACGTGCGGATCTGTTCCGATTGTGCGTCCACCGAGAACAATGCGCCGGACGAAACGGCGAACACTACTCCGTTGCCTTCTGCGACCTGATCAACACTGTTGTAGGCGAAGTGGGTAGTCCACGTTTGTGCACTCACGCAAAGCGAGAGGAAGAGTAGGGTTATGAAGTAAGTAAGTCGTTTCATGTGTGCTACAATATTTGTTTGAGTGCCTGCATGGCACGTGCTCGATGGCTAATTGTGTTTTTGAGTTCGGCGGGCAGTTCGGCGAATGTCTTGTCGTACCCTTCGGGAATAAACAACGGGTCGTAGCCGAAACCTCCGTTACCGTACTCAGCCGTGGCTATACTGCCGCGTACTATACCTTCCACCTGTTGCACTTTGCCTGCTCGGATGAGAGTCACAACAGTGCGGAAACGAGCCCGGCGGTTGGTTTGTCCGTTGAGTTCGTGCAAGGCTTTCTTGCGGTTGTTAGCGGGATTAGCCGGTTCTCCCGCCCAGCGTGCTGTGCGTACGCCGGGCCGGTTGCCGAGTGCCTCAATCTCCAGGCCGGTATCATCGGCAAAGCAGTCGCAGTGGTAGTGGTCGTACACATACTGCGCCTTGATGAGCGAGTTGCCCTCAAGTGTGTCGGCAGTCTCGGGGATATCGGCGTGGCAGCCAATATCCTCAAGACTCAGTATCTCGCACTCCGGCAGGATAGCCCGTACCTCTTGGAGTTTGTGGGCGTTGTTGGATGCAAAAACCAATTGCATAGATTCAAAAATAAGCCTACCCCTACCCCCTCCCTAAAGGGAAGGGGAAAAGGTGTAGATAGTTAGTATGCTATGGCGAAGACTACTCGTCCGGCGGAAGGTTTGCCTGTGACCATACACTTGCCTTCCTCCTGCTTGTGGCCGGGCAGCGGTGCGAGCGGGATACAGCGGATGGTAGCCTTCGTGTCGTTCTTGATCTGTTCTTCTGTTTCGGGCGTGCCGTCCCAGTGGCAGAGCAGGAAACCGCCTTTCTTGATCTCCTCCTTGAACTCGTCGTAACTGTTCACCTCGCGGGTGTTGGCAATACGGTAGTCGAGTGCCTTCTGGTAGCAGTTCTTCTGAATGTCTTCCAGCAGGTTGGCGATATACTCTTCGATACCGGCGAGAGGCAAAGTCTCCTTGGTGAGCGTGTCACGTCGTGCCACTTCGATTGTTCCGTTCTCGAGGTCGCGCCCTCCCATAGCCAAACGTACGGGGACACCCTTGAGTTCGTAGTCAGCGAACTTGAAGCCCGGTGTTGATTTGTCGTCGGTGTCCAGTTTGACACGTATGCCGCGTGCCTTGAGATTGTCGAAGAGCGGGCTTACAACGGTCAGCAGTTTGTCGAGATCTTCCTGTTTTTTGAAGATAGGAACGATAACTACCTGCGTAGGTGCGAGGTACGGCGGGAGTACAAGGCCATTATCATCGGAGTGGGTCATGATGAGTGCGCCCATCAGACGTGTGCTGACACCCCAGGAGGTAGCCCAGACATACTCGTACTTGTTCTCCTTGCTCAGGTACTGCACGTCGAAGGATTTGGCGAAGTTCTGCCCGAGGAAATGCGAGGTGCCCGCCTGCAGGGCTTTGCCGTCCTGCATCATAGCCTCGATGCAATAGGTGTTCAGCGCACCGGCAAAACGCTCGTTGGGCGATTTTACTCCCTTGATTACCGGTATAGCCATTACGTTTTCGGCGAAGTCGGCATAGACGTCCAACATCTGGCGTGCATAATCCTCTGCTTCCTCTTTGGTAGCATGCGCCGTGTGGCCTTCCTGCCAGAGGAACTCGGCAGTACGCAGGAACAGACGCGTACGCATCTCCCAACGCATTACGTTGCACCACTGGTTGCAGAGTATAGGCAGGTCGCGGTAGGAACTGATCCAGTTCTTGTATGTTGACCAGATGATTGTTTCGGATGTAGGACGGATGATCAATTCTTCTTCGAGTCGTGCATCGGGGTCCACGATCACGCCTTTGCCGTTCGGGTCGTTCTTGAGGCGGTGGTGCGTCACTACGGCGCACTCCTTGGCGAAGCCCTCTACGTGCTCGGCTTCGCGGCTGAGGAAAGATTTAGGAATAAGCAGCGGGAAATAGGCGTTGCGTACACCTTTCTGCTTGAACCGGCGGTCGAGTTCCGCCTGAATAGTTTCCCAAATAGCGTAGCCGTAAGGTTTGATAACCATACATCCGCGTACTGCGGACTGCTCGGCGAGATCAGCCTTGACTACAAGTTCGTTGTACCACTTGGAGTAATCTTCACTCCGTGGAGTTAGTTTTTGAAAGTTGGCCATAAAAGTATTTACGATTTAATTATTTACGATTTACGATTTATTATTTACAATTTAGTTGTTTAGCGCAGGACATATTGCTCTCGCAGTTGTTCGAAGTTTGCGGGGTTGGCTTTGAGTTGGTCGGATACCCGTTTGAGCCATCCTGGATCGGTGTCGCCCTGTCCGGTAAGTACGGAGTGATGAATGACACGCTTGGGCAGGTTGAAATGTTTGCTGAGTTCGCTCAGGCACGTTCGCGAGGCGTTGAGTTTGCCGAGTTCGGAGTATCCGGCTATATGGTAGGACGCGAGGAAAGCGCGGTTCAGAACCTTTCGGTTGATGTTCGGTTCGGCTTCCCAGGTATCGATCACGAAGGGGTGCCCGCTCTCCAGCAAAGCGTGTTCGTCCACCACTCCTCCGCGCGCGGAGTTAATGATGAACGCTCCGGGCTTGCATCGTGAGAGGAACTTGGCGTCACAGAGGTGATACGTAGGGTAATCGCCTTTGCGTGTGAGCGGTGTGTGGAACGTTATGACATCGCATCGCGATAGGTCGCCGTTGAAGGATAGCGGAGGATCGTTCACCACCACGTGAAAGCCTTTGTCCATAGCCATGCGTGCAACCTTTCTTCCCACGTGTCCGACTCCCACTACTCCGAGTGATAGTCTGGCGTATCCGGGTAGCGGTTGTGACAGATCGAGCGGCTGTTCGTGATAGACGAGGCGCAGCATTTCGTTGAGTGCTTCTTCCACATAATCGCAGACCGCTTTGGCGTTACAGCCCGGGCAACTGACCACGCGAATGTTGTGCGCGCGGCAGTAATCGAGGTCAATATGGTCGGTTCCGATAGTGGCTGTGGCAATGAACTGCACTCGGCTGCCTTTCAGCAAGTCGGGATTACAACGCGTGCGCGTACGAATAATGAGTGCATCTGCATCCTTGACCGCCTCGGGCGTGAACTGCCCGGGTTCCAAAAAACTGACATCTGCAAGGTGATCAACGATCCCTTGCAAGTACGGAATATATTTGTCAATGAGAATTTTCATGCTCAAACCTTAGATGAACCACGATGTAACTTCAATCACTCTCAATATTCCCTCGATATTCCTTCGATATTCCCTCGATATTCCCCCGATCGAACGGAACGTTTTTTATCAATTATACTTAATGTTATCAATCAGTCTCACGGGTCCGCAATAGACGGTTACGCACCCTATCGCATGGTTGAACGTGTCGGTAGGCAGGAGCGTGGACTGATCAACGATCTCGTAATACTCCACTTCCAATCCGGGCACGGCGTTGATTGTGTCCATCACACGCTGCTGTACGTTGGCGACTGTTGCTCCGGGTTGTTTTGCCCAGTTGAGCGATTCGAACAGCGTGCGGGATATGGCGAGTGCCGTTTGTTTCTGGTCAGCCGACAGTCGTTCGTTGCGTGAGGAGAGCGCTAATCCTGCCTGCTCGCGCACGATCGGGCAGCCGATGATCTGCAGATTGCCGAACGTGCCAGCGAGTTCGGAGCGTTCAACCATAAAACGGATGATAGCGAGTTGCTGAAAATCCTTTTCTCCGAAGTACGCACGATCGGGCTTAACGAGGTAGAACAGCCTTGAAACGACTTGTACCACGCCGTTGAAGTGCCCCGGTCGCATCTTTCCCTCCATGATTTGGTCCAAGCCTCCGAAGTCGAAACGGAAGGTATTGTTCATCTCGTCGGCTGAATACATCTCTTCAGGCGTTGGGGCAAACACGAAGTTAGCGCCTATGCTGTTCAGCAGTTCTGCGTCCCGCTCGAGCGATCGCGGGTACTTGACCAGATCCTCCTTGTTGTTGAACTGCGTAGGGTTGACAAACACGCTGACGACAGTAATGTTGTTTTCGCTGACACATTTTCTCACGAGTGACGCATGTCCCTCATGCAGCGCGCCCATAGTAGGCACGAGTCCGATAGTCTGATTCTTTGCTTTGCAGGCTTGGATACAACGCTCCAAATCTGCCTTTGTAGTTATGATTTGCATACAATTTTAATTGGTCGAAAAATACATTGTTTTCAAAAAACCTACAAAATTACAAAAAATATACGATATTTGAAAGTTTTTTTGGCAAAAAATTTGCAAAAGTCGATTTTTTTTTGTACCTTTGCACTAAATTAGTTAATAATGTGCCGATTTTTGGGTGAAAAATGACGGGAATTGGACATTGGGACTATAAATGGAGGAAGGGTTATGAAAAGCGCTAACCGGATATTATTTGTGAGTCAGGAGATCAGTCCGTTTGTAGAGGAGCAGACTCCTGTCCGTTTGCTTAACCGCATGTTGCCTGAGATCTGTCAGAGCAATGGCTATGAGACGCGCACGTTCATGCCCAAGTTCGGTGAGATCAACGAGCGCCGCCACCAGTTGCACGACGTGATACGTTTGTCGGGAATGAATATGTCGATCGATGATATCGATCATCCGTTGCTGATTAAGGTGGCAAGTATTCCTTCGGCACGTTTGCAGATATATTTCATTGACAACGAAGATCTGTTCCAACGGCGCCGTGGCGTGAAAGATGCTTTCGGTGTAGAATACTCGGACAATGATGTTCGTACAATCTTCTTCAGTCGCGGTGTTCTTGAGACGATAGAGAAACTTCGCTGGGCTCCGGGTCTGGTGCAATGCTCGGGCTGGATGTCAGCGCTTGTGCCTCTGTATGTGAAGAAAGCCTTCGGCGGTACACCGTTCTTTGCCGAATCAAAAGTAGTGGTGACTCTTGATGATAACGAGTACAGTTCGCCGTTCGGTTCGCATTTCAGCGAAAAACTATTGCTTGACGGCATACAGGGCATAGATGTCCGCACGATAGCCGATATGCCTGTCGGTTACGAGGAACTTATGCGTCTGGCGATAGATTATGCCGATGCAGTGATCATCACCACCCCGAATCACAACACCCGATTAGTGAATTATGCCGAGAACAGAGGCAAATTCGTCCGGAACATGGTAGGTGCAGAGGCAGCCGATCATCTTGCCCTGTACAAAGAACTGCTTGAACAATAACAATGACACGTAAGATACAGATTGTATTTCTGCTATTGGCAAGTCTGCCGGTATTCTTTACTTCTTGCAAGGATGACGTGGTGTCAGCCGGATCGTCGCTGCTGGAGTCGGAAGACTCTATCATCGTTCGTGCCGATACATTCAGTTTGACCTCATGTATCGTGCAAGGCGGTGCTGTTACGGCTACGCCTGATTCGTTTTTGTTAGGCGAGTTGGACAGCAAGTACGGTCATCTTCACGCCGACCTTCTTACGCAGTTGGCGTGCCCGATAGGTTTCAAATATCCTGAAGGCGCAGAGCTGGACTCGGTGTGCCTGTTTCTGTACTACCGTTGTTCACAAGGCGACGGCAATGCTCCGCTGGCGGTGAACGTATATGCGATGGATCGTGCAACGTTCTCGTACAGCGAGCCGCTGCGCAGCGATACGGCTATAGGTACATATTGCAGCCTGGAAGACTCCACGCGTATGCTGAATCACCCTGCGATCATTACTGCCAACCGCTATACGGACAGCACGTATTATTCCCCCACGGGCAGCTACCTGCCTACTGTGACGCTAAAGTTGAACGACAAGTGGGCGAAGAAAGTGTTCGCTGCCAACGATTTTTCGTCGCAAGAGGCGTTCAACCAGCAGATGAAAGGCGTATATATCACCACAGAGTTCGGCGGATCGACTCTACTGAACCTGCTGGATGTAAATGTGGGCGTTTATTACCATTTTTCGTACGTGCGTGCGGGTGTGGATACGATAAGGGAAGAGGATATGAAAGGCTTGTACGCCAACCGCGAGGTCCGGCAGCTCAACCGCTATCAGTGGCAGGCGAGCGACCTGCATGCGCTGGAGCAGAACGCCGATACGAACTTTATCATCTCGCCGGCACATATCTATACGCAGTTGTCGTTCCCAATGGCAGCGATGAAGGCAGCTATAACAGGTCATGTAGGCAGTCGCCGCCCATACGTCAACCGCGCTCACCTTACTCTGCCGGTGCTTAACCACTATGATGGATCCGTATCGAATCAGACTCGTGACGATTGGGCTCAACCGGCGCAGAACATGCTGCTGGTGCGCAAGAGCGACCTGCCTAAACTGTTCAACGACGAGATCGTGCTGTCCGACAGTATAGCGATGTACGCCACCCTGCAATCGGAGACAGACACGCTGGATATAACCACCTATTCGTATGAGTTCGACCTGTCAACGCTGCTGACCAAACAGTTGCGCGAAGATAGGTTCGAGACATTGGATATGTTGCTTGTGCCGGTCAGCCTTACTACGAGCGCAACCACTTCGTCAACGTATGCGGTGATAGATATAGAGTACAACCAATCGCTGACAGCAACGGAGATCTACAGTGCGCAGCACCCGGAGCATAAGTTGGAGTTGGAGGTAGTATATTCAGGTTTCTGATTCCATATACATATTCGTTTAACTTGTTTTATCCGTGAGCGATTAGTATGTCATTACAATGCGGTATAGTAGGATTGCCGAATGTAGGCAAATCCACTTTGTTTAACTGCCTGAGCAATGCGAAGGCTCAATCAGCCAATTTTCCATTTTGTACGATCGAACCCAACCTGGGCGTAATAACCGTTCCTGACGAGCGGTTGAACAAGTTGGGCGAGTTGTGTCACCCCGAGCGCGGTGTTATCCCTACCACGATGGAGATAGTGGATATAGCCGGTCTGGTGAAGGGTGCAAGCAACGGTGAGGGGCTGGGAAACAAGTTCCTCGCCAATATCCGTGAGACGGATGCAATCATTCACGTGCTGCGGTGCTTTGACGACAGCAACGTGATTCACGTGGACGGCAGTGTAGATCCTGTTCGTGATAAAGAGGTGATCGATGCCGAACTGCAACTCAAGGATCTGGAGACCATTGAGAGCCGGATACAGAAGATAGAGAAGCAGGTTCGCGTAGGTGGCGACAAGCAAGCGAAGGTGGCTCTGGAACTGTATATCCGCTATCGTGATGCGCTTTCGCAAGGCAAATCAGCACGTACGGTGGAGTTGCAGAACAAAGAGGAGGAACTGGCGGCACACGACCTGTTTCTGCTGACGAACAAACCTGTGCTGTACGTCTGCAACGTGGACGAAGGCTCGGCGGTCAGCGGCAACATGTATGTTGAGCAGGTGCGCGAGGCAGTGAAAGATGAGCAGGCCGAGGTGCTGGTGGTGGCTGCGAAGATAGAGAGCGAGATTGCCGAACTGGAGACCTACGAGGAGCGGCAGATGTTCCTTGAGGAGATCGGTCTGCAGGAGTCGGGCGTTAACCGGCTGATCAAGGCTGCGTATGCGCTGCTTAACCTCCGTACGTTCCTGACAGCAGGTAGTGATGAGGTTCGCGCGTGGACGTTCCGTGCGGGCGCGAAAGCTCCGCAGTGTGCCGGTGTGATCCATACGGATTTTGAGCGCGGGTTCATACGTGCCGAAGTGATCAAGTACGAGGACTTTATTGCCTTGGGTGGCGAGGCAGCGTGCCGCCAAGCCGGCAAACTCGCCGTGGAGGGCAAAGATTATGTGGTGCAGGATGGTGATATCATGCACTTCCTGTTCAATGTGTAATCATGGATAAGATTTTAGCATATTGTTTGTCAAACCCGTATCTGCTGGCAGCTATGCTGATAGTAGGTCTGGTGCTGCTGGTGAAGGGAGCAGATTGGCTGGTGGATGGTGCGTCCGCCATTGCAAAGCGGTTTGGTATAAGCAACCTGGCGATAGGCTTGACAGTAGTGGCGTTCGGCACGTCAATGCCGGAGTTTGTGGTGAACATGGTGTCGGTAGCCGAGGGGTCAACCGATCTGGCTATAACGAACATCCTTGGTTCGAATATCATTAACACGTTTGTTATCCTGGGTGTAACGGCGCTGATCTATCCTGTCACCTCGCAGCGGCGTTCGCGTAACTTCGATATACCGATGTCAATCATTGCCGGTGTGCTGGTGTTTGCATGCGTGGCAGTGCGGTCACCGTTTGGCGAAGTGTGTCCGGGTATATCGCGCATGGGAGGAATCATCCTGCTGGTGCTGTTCGCCTATTTTCTGTTCAATACGTTCCGCCACGCCAAGGATCATCCGGATGAGATAGGTGATAGCGAAAGCCTAACCAAACCTATTGGCGTGGGATTGGCCCTCTTGCTTGTGTTGCTCGGACTGGCAGGTCTGGTGGTTGGCGGCGAGATGATTGTGAAGTCAGCCGTGCAGATTGCTACCAATCTGGGCGTTTCGGAGGCTATCATCGGTCTGACGGTAGTGGCATTGGGCACCTCGCTGCCCGAACTGGCTACCTCCGCCATGGCAGCCTTCAAGCATAACTCGGATATAGCCTTGGGCAATGTGATAGGCTCGAATATCTTCAACGTGTTCTTTGTGCTTGCCACCAGTGCGGTCGTTCGTCCGTTGCCGTCGTACGATGGTATAGTGCTGGATGCTTGGACGGCTGCTGTGGGCAGTATGTTGGTGTGGCTGTTTGTCAAGACGAACAAGCAGCGCCAGATCAAGCGCTGGGGAGGAGCTGTGCTGCTAATCGTGTATGTCGGATATCTCACCTACAGGCTGCTGCCCTACCTACAATAGTTCTATTGGAGTTGACAAAAAACAGGTTGTTGGACATTTTTCTGTCCGAAAATTTGCAAATACGGAATATATTTTGTACCTTTGTCCGCTTTTTCGAGTAAGAAGCACGACCATATTTATTAACCCGGGCAGGCGATACGAGTTATCGTAGCCCACAAATCAACAAACAAATGGCAACAAAAATTCGTTTGGCACGTCATGGTCACAAGGACTATGCATACTACCACATTGTAGTAGCCGACAGCCGTTCACCGCGTGACGGCAAGATCATTGAGCGTCTTGGCTCGTACAACCCTAACACCAATCCTGCAACGGTCGATCTGAACTTCGAGCGTGCGCTGTATTGGGTAAACGTAGGTGCTCAGCCTACCGACACAGCTCGTAACCTGCTGTCAGGTGAGGGCGTTCTGCTGATGAAACACCTGCAGGGTGGCGTTAAGAAGGGCGCTTTCAGCGAGGCTGAGGCTCAGAAGCGTTTCGACGCTTGGAAAGCTCAGAAGGATGCCAAGTTCGGTAAGATCGGCCGCGAGGAGGCTGATAAGAAAGCCAAAGCTGCCAAGGATCTGCTTGCACAAGAGGTAGAGACCAACAAGGCTAAGGCTGCTGCTCTCGCCAAGAAGCGTGCTGAAGCTGCAGAGGCACTGGCTGCCGCTGCTGTGGAGGCGGCCAAGGAAGCTGCCGAGGCTACCCAAGAGGCTACCGAAGCTGCTGCAGAGTAAGCAACTGCATGCTCCGCCAGGGTGGTGTGCCAGAAGTGGCGCGCCACCTTGCTTTTTTTCTGTACGGATGACACGGATCAAACGGAACGGTAGGTTCTGTACGGATGACACGGATCACACGGAACGGTAGGTTCTGTACGGATGACACGGATTAAACGGAATGGTAGGTTCTGTACGGATGACACGGATCACACGGAACGGTAGGTTCTGTACGGAT
>CALZOG010000044.1 GCA_945827635.1 uncultured Bacteroidales bacterium | reverse complement strand
GGTAGGTTCTGTACGGATGACACGGATTAAACGGAATGGTAGGTTCTGTACGGATCACACGGATCACACGGAATGGTAGGTTCTGTACGGATGACACGGATCAAACTGAATGGTAGGTTCTGTACGGAGCAAACGGATCACACGGAGCAAACTCTTCAAACCCTCAAACTTTTCAAACTTCAAACTCTTCTAATGCCCCACCTGCTGAACATATCTATTGTGCTGTACAAAACGCCTGCTGAAGAGTGGCAACCTTTGGTGCAGGAGTTGCTGCGCTCTGCCTGTGTGCACCGGATCTATCTGGTGGACAACTCGCCGGAACCGATCAGCGCGGAGTTGGTGCGACCGCTGACTGCTGCTGCTCATCAAGCGGCGGAACGCGTGCAGGTGATGGCAACGGGTAAGAACCTCGGTTACGGTGCTGCGCACAACAAGGCTATACGCGAGACGATCTACGACGATCTACCCTACCACCTGGTGATCAACTCCGATATACAGGTCACCGCCGAGGCGATTGACCATCTGCTGTCAGTTGTGCAGGCTAACCCGCTGATAGGGCAGTTGCTGCCACGGGTGGTGGACAGTGAGGGTAGGGAGCAGTACGTGTGCAAACTGCTGCCCACGCCGATGGATCTTATCCGCCGTGTGGTGCTCGGCAGGCATATCGAGTCCAGCGCACGCAACGCACGCTTCGAACTGCGGCAACTGGATCACTCCAAGCCGATCAATGCGCCCTATCTGTCCGGCTGTTTTATGCTGCTGCGCACGGAGGCACTGCTGAAAGCGGGGCTGTTCGACGAGCGGTTCTTCATGTACCCTGAGGATATTGATCTAACACGGCGCATTCACCGCGACTACTTGACCTTATATTACCCTTCGGAAACCATCGTTCATGCTCACCGCAAAGCATCGTACCATAGTCCGCGGATGTTTGTTATTCATGCCGCGAACATAGTACGATACTTCTGCAAGTGGGGTTGGCTGTTCGATGCCGAACGCCGGCAGATGAATCTTACAACGCTGCCAACGTTGCTTTGAGCCACTGCCAGGTCTTGGCGGTGGAACTGATACTTAATCTTTCTTTGGGTGAATGTACGTCGTACATCTGCGGTCCTACGCTCACCATATCCATATCCGGGTAGCGTGTCAGGAATAGTCCGCACTCCAGTCCGGCGTGTATAGCCAGCACGTTCGGTTCGGTTTTGTACAACTGTTTGTAGGTAGCCACTATCGTGTCGAGCAGCGGTGAGTTGACGTTCGGTGCCCAGCCCGGGTATCCGTCACCGTGCGTCACTTCGTCGCAGGCGATGGACAGTGCGTACTCCACGTGGCGTTTGATCTGATGTTTCTGCGCCTCGATTGATGAGCGTTGTGAGGTGTTGATCTCGATGTACGGCCTTCCGTCGGCTTCGGTGCGTGTATGCACGGAGGCAAGGTTAGTGGATGTCTCCACCAGGTCGGGTATGTCGGCACTCATGCGTATCATCCCGTGCGGGCAGGTGGTGAGTGTGGCGAGTAGGCGTGCGGTGTCTTTGAGACTCATTACCTCCTGCGGCAGCGCAGCGGTCTGCATCTCGCAGCGGATGTTCGGGTTGTTAGTCTGATAGACTGCCTCGACTTGTGCTGCGCGATCGTTGAACAGCACGCGCAGACGTTCGCGGTCGGCGAATGGCACGCACACCAGTGCTTCCGCCTCGCGCGCAATGGCGTTCCTAAGGTTGCCGCCGTGGATGGTAGCGAGGTACATGTCCGTCGAGTCGAAGATCTCCGTCAGGAAGTATGCGAGTACCTTGTTGGCATTGGCGCGACCTTTGTTGATATCTTCACCGGAGTGTCCGCCGGGCAGTCCGTCCACGCGCAACTTGAGCGCCAGCCACTTGCCTTCGGGCAACTGTTCGGGCGTGTAGTGCATCTTACCCAGACTGTCTATACCGCCCGCGCAACCGATGCAGATGTGCCCATCTTCCTCATTATCCAAGTTAATCAGTCGCCTGCCGCGTAGGATCCCATCCTGCAGCCGGTTGGCACCTGTCAGTCCGGTCTCTTCGTCCACGGTGAACAGTGCTTCCAGTGCCGGGTGCTTGAGGTCAGGTGCGGTTAGTGCCGCCAATGCCATAGCCATGCCTATGCCGTTGTCTGCGCCGAGAGTGGTGCCTTTGGCGTGTATCCAATCGCCCTCGATGACAGTCTGTATAGGATCGTTCATGAAGTCAATGGTGCAGTTGGCATCTTTCTCGCACACCATGTCCTGGTGCGCCTGCAGGATAACAGCCGGATGATCCTCATATCCCGGTGTGGCAGGCACGCGCATCACTACGTTCATTGCCTGGTCGGTTACACACTCTATGCCATGTGCTGCAGCAAAATCCTGCAGCCAACGGCTGATTCGCTCCTCGTGCTTCGACGGACGAGGGATCTGATTGATTTGGGCGAAGATATCAAATACTTCTTTGGGTTCGATGGTAGCCATACGTATGTTGTATTATATCAGCCAATCATGGCTGATGGATTATTACTCATGTAGTGTCTCGGTTGCTATGGTGCGCAGGAACTGTTCGGGGAACGCCGGACGGTTGGGCATCTCGGGCTCACCGTAGGCGTTACGCAGGAACTGTCCGTTCTCCACCTTACGCTCCTGACCGTCGATGTACTTGGTGATGAGATAGATGTACAGGTCCTTCCACTCCTGCACTACCTCTTGTGCCTGTTTGCAGGAGTAGGCTGTCAGTAGTTTGCGTGCATCGACTTCGTTCAGTGTTGCCACCTCTCGGTCGATAGCCTCCACCTGTGCGTTGAAGCGATCGTCCCACGCCGACTGCAGCGTGCGTATCTCCGGCAGTATGCGCTCGTACTTCTCGTAGGCTTTGTTGGCTACGAGATTGAATGCCCACCATGCTGAGGTAGGCGAGTAGGTATAGAGGTCTCCGTTGCCCTTCTGCATGCACTCCGGCACGGCGGTTATGCAGCTATACATGGGCACATATACGTTCGTGGCTGCGTCGTCTACGCCGAACCAGAATATACCTCCGGCAGGATTGTTACCTCGCATCTGGCTGACGAACGACCATGCTGTCTGCTGTGTGGCGATCGGGCGCTGGTACCAGTAGGCTACACTGTCGAGTTCGAACATCAGTCCTCCGTAGCGCAGCTTGCTGTGCCACGGTCCCGCAGCTGCACCTTGGGTGATGTCCAGCGGTGTGCCCTCGTATTGGTCGCGCATGCAGTCCTTGATCTCCTGTGCGCTCACCTTGTGCTCGGGACGGATATACAGCGGCATAGCCTCACCTGCATCCTTACCTCCTGTAGCAAGGAAGGTCTGCCCCGAGGCGAACGGCAGATATCGATCCATGTCGCTGCTGAAGTGGCGGTAGAAACTCCACACGCGTGCTTCACAGGCGAGCAGGCCCGAGAACTCATAGGGGTTGAATGCCTTCTGGAACGAGAACTCCGAGTCTTTGCCCTCGAATAGCCCTTTCTTCCTTGCAAACTGTATGATATCTGCGGAGTAGAGTACGTCGCCCATATCCACGTAACCTGTCTTTTTGGCTTTTCGTGCTGCGGCTTTGGTGGGTGCGGGTATACCTTGCGTGCGTGCCTGATTGGCATGTGCGGCTATGCAGTCGTCGGGTATGCGCGTGGCAACCCATACGGCACCTTTCTCGCCCGGACCGCGACCGATCATATCCATTATCCATATCTCGTTCGGGTCGCCGAACGAGAACGTCTCGCCCTGGCTGGCGTATCCGTGTTCGCGAACGAGCGATGTCACGCACTCGATAGCCTCTCGCGCCGTTGAGCACCGCTCCAGAGCAATGTATATCAGGCTGCCGTAATCTATACCTACGGTGTCGTACAGTTCTTCTCGTCCGCCCCAGGTGGTCTCACCGATGGTCAGCTGGTGCTCGTTGGTGTTGCCTACCACGCTGTACGTGTGTGCGACCTCGGGTATCGCCCCAAGAGGCTTGCCGGTGTCCCACTCTTTGATAACTCGCACCGCACCTTGCGGATGGTCGGCTGCAGGCTGAAAATGCAGATACCCATAGAATGAATACGAGTCGGCTGCGTACGAGATGATCGTACTGCCGTCAACTGAGGCGTTTTTGCCTACCAGGAAGTTTGTGCAGGCCAACGCAGTTGTCCATGCGGCGACTAACACGCCAAGTGTAAAAAGTTTCTTCATATTATATCCAATTTCAAATCTCTCAACTCTCAAACCCTCAAACCCTCAAACTCTCAAACCCTCAAACCCTCAAACCCTCAAACCCTCAACCTTCCTAAATCTCTTCACCTGCCGCCCAATCATCAGGGCTGCCACCAGTGCGGAGACGGTATCGCTCACGGGTATGCTCCACCATACGCCCATGATCGGTTCGGGTTCGAACAGCAGCGGCATGATCAGTGCCAGCGGAATCAGGAACAGCACCTGTCGTGTCAGACTCAGGAAGATCGACTTGCCTGCCATGCCGATGGAGGTAAAGAAGTTGCCCGCTACCATCTGAAATCCCACCAGCAGCATGGAAGACGACACTATACGCATCGGCAGGATGGTCTGTGACAGTAACAACTCGTCGTGGGTGAACAGCAGTACCATCCATCTCGGCACTATCTCTCCTAACATGAACACGCATCCCATTACTATCGTGGCGCATACTGCCGTCAGCTCAAAGGCACGCAACATACGCTCGTACCGGCGCGCGCCGTAGTTGTAGCCTACTATAGGCTGCATGCCTTGGTTCAGCCCCATCACGATCATTGCAAACACGAACACAAACCGGTTGATCACGCCGTACGAGGCTATAGCCATGTCGCCGCCGTAGGTCTTGAACTGGTTGTTCAGTATGATGATCACAAAGCAGTGTGCTATGTTCATCAGGAACGGCGACAAACCGATAGCCAGTGCGCGTTTGGTGATCGTGGCATCCAAACGCCATATACCTCGGTGAAAATGGATGATCTCCTTCGGATTCATAAAGATCACCATCTGCCACATCACCGCTATCGCCTGCGAGATGATCGTTGCCACTGCTGCACCGCGTACGCCCATATCCATCCCGAAGATCAGTATCGGATCCAGCACAATGTTGAAGAACACCGCCACTATCGTTGCCGCCATGGACGTGCGCGGGTGCCCCATCGAACGGAGCATGCTGTTCAATCCGAAGTAGATGTGCGTGAGGATGTTTCCCGCCAGGATGATCTCCATATACTCCCGCGCATAACCGATGGTCGCTTTGCTTGCGCCGAAGGCGTACAGAATAGGCTCCATCCATATCAGACCTATGATCATCACCAGCGCGCCCAGCAGGGTGTTCAGTAGTATCACGTTGCCCAATATGCGTCCGGCGGTGTTGTAATCTTTCTCGCCGAGTTTGATTGCCACCAGCGTGCTTGCTCCTACGCCAACCAGTGAGCCGAATGCTGCACAGATGTCCATGAACGGCTTGGCTACCGTCAGACCGGACAATGCCAGCGCGCCGCAACCGTGACCGATAAAGATCGAGTCCACTATGTTGTACAGCGAACTGGCGGTCATTGCTATGATACCCGGCAGCGCGTACTTGATGAGCAGGCTGCGGATAGATTCCGTGCCTAACTCGTCGGCTTTCAGTGGTGCTCCGTTGCGTCGTGCCATGTGCGGACTATAGGGTGTTCGTCTTTGTATTGTTGATTAGCCTCAGCTCTTCGTAAACACTGCCTTAGCGTCGCGTTTGTCGTTGTGTTCGTCGTTGTTCTGGATGTGCCGTCCGGTTATACTGTACGTCCATTCCATCTTGCCCTCGGCGGGGAAGGTCACGCTGAAGTCGTAGGTGTCCGCTCCATCGTCTCGTATGAACCCTTCGGGGGCGCAGAGGGTGATACAGCCGTCGGTGATCTCTATCTGTCCGCTGTACTCTGTCCCTTTTTCGTTCACGAAGTTCTCGGTGTAGGTGTAGTACGATTCGTTGTCGTCTGTCACCTTGTTGATAGTGAGTGATCCGTGGTTCACGGTGCGGTCTTTCTCGACCTGATTGGCGTCGATGTTCACCCATTTCTCGGTGTAGGAGTCCAGTGTCCAGGTGCCGATCATCTTATCGAAGTCGGTTGACGGTTGTGGTTGCGGTTCATTGTCCCCATTGCAGGCGCACAGCCCTGCTGTCAGTGCTGCCATCAGCACGCAGATGATTTTTGTTTTCATTGTTGATAATCTAAATATATTTATTCTGTCAGCGCAGCGGTCTATCTTCTGTCAGTGCCAGCGGTCTATCTTCTGTCAGCGTTATTCAGTTACGATTATTTCGGTGCAAAGGTACAAAATTTTTCTGAAATATGCAAATTCTTGCCGAATAACACTTCATATATTCGCAAATTGTCTTTTCTCATTTGCATTTTTGCTTGATAGGACACACAAAAAAGCAGCCGGGTCTCACGACTCGACTGCTTTTGCTTTTCCCTCAACACTCAACACTTTCAGCTTACTGACAGCCGTTCAATGAGTTCGAGGCACATTCTGGAATTGTGATACGGGCATTTCCAGAAACCTGCTTTGTCCTCGTTGCGGTTTGGCGTGCCGTCCGGCAGCACATCCCAGTACCACTCGCCATGCTCTCGGTCAATCAGGAAGTTCAGGATATAGCTATACGTTCGGTCTGCCTGCTCCCAGGCTGCCTTTTCGTTAGTCAACTGCCAAAGGTTGACAAGCCCTACAACGGCTTCGGCTTCTTCCCACCATGTGCGCTCGCCTATTGAGCCGTCGGCGTACAATCCTTCCGTTGCGGCTTGCGCCAAGAGGCTAACCGTGTCATTGCAATCCGTGCCGATAACCTCCGCAGCTTCCTTGAGCAACCATGAGCACTCGATGTCATGACCGGCGCTGTATTGCTGCCCCGTAGGCTGCCACTGCCGGTTGAAGAACAGTCCGAGGTGCCCGGACGGAAGGATGATATGGCGTTGCATGGTGTCGATTAGCGACAACAGCGCCTCGCCCACTTCGGTGGTGGGCGCGAGACGGTAGTAGTTCGTGTAAGCTTCCAGCACATGCAGGTTGGTGTTCTGCGACTTGACGGCATTCTCATCCTTGTCGCTCAGGCGCATGTCGGCTATCGGTTGCCAGTCGTACGAGGCAGCTTCCACGTAACCGCCGTACTGAAAGTCACGACCATAGCGCTCCAGCGCGCGGAAGAACGAATCCGCTATTGGTCGGGCAGTCTCATCGCCCGTGGCGCGTATATACTCGCTGAAAGCATACAGCATGAACGCCTGCGCATAGAATTGCTTGTGCGTGTCCTGCGCTTTGCCCTCTGCCGTGACCGACCAATAGCAACCGCCGTACTCCCGGTCGATAAAGTGCGCTTCGATATACCGTTTAGTCCAATCGGCAGCCTCCAGATACGCAGGCTCATGCAGTACGCGGTAGGCAGCAGAGAAAGCCCAGAGCAGCCTTGCGTTGAGCACAGCTCCGCGTTCGGCATCCGTATGCAGACGGTCGTAACCATCACGGCGACCGTAGAAACCGCCGTTCGGGTCGCGCATCTTGTGCAACCAGTAGGGTAGAATGTTCTGCTCAAGCAATTGCTGAGCAGACAGGCGAAGATCAGACGGATTCATGGGCGCGACGGGTTTGCAGTTGCTCATCAATCTCGCGCATACGCGCAGTGGTGAGCGGGTAGAACGATACAACAACTATAGCTGTCACACTGACAGCTGCCGGTATGAATGACATCAGGCATCTGAGGCACATCAGCGCAGCCTCAGGCTGACCGGCAAAACCGACAGACGCGGTGAGAGCCGGATCGGTGATATAGCCGAAGGCCGCCAGTAGCCACAGTGCTGCCGAACCGCCGATGGCACCGCCGAACTTCTGCGCCATACTCGAAGAGGAGAAGATTAGCCCTGTGCTGGCTGTACGGAAGCGTTGTTCGGCATAATCGCTCACATCGGCGTACATGCTCCACACCAGCGGTGACATAACACCTGTAAGAACGGATATGAGCACCTGCGCAACAAGCATCAGCCAGAAACCTGCGGGTGACACAGGGATAAAGAAGAACAGCACACTCAATATACACAAGCCAATATTGACAGCGATGAACGTGGACTTCTTGCCAAACCGTGCTGCCAAAGGTACGCACAATGCCACACCAATCATGTTCGACACCTCACCTACGGCCAAGAATAGACCTGCGTAGAAGAGGAATTGAAAATTGAAAGATAAAAAGTGAAAGTTCAGCGTTGCGCCTTGTGGGATAATATCGGCAAAATAATAAGCCACCGTAGCGCCGCGTACGGTGCAGAACAGATTGAAGCACAACGCTGCACCGATGAGCAGCCACCAGGGTCTGTTACGTAGCAAGGCTTTGAAATCCGAACCGATAGATACTGTGGAAACAGTCTTAAGTTCTTCTCTGGTGAGCAGGAAACAAACGATGAACAGTACGAAGCAAGCCACGGCAATCACTACCATCGCCCAGAACCATCCTTGGGGGCTATTGTACCCGCCGAGGACGTTACACAGCGGCTCCCACAGGAAGAGCGCGAGGAACGAACCGCCATAGGCGAAGAACATGCGGAAGGAGGAATAGACCGTTTTCTCGTTGCTGTCAGCGGTCATCACGCCAAGCATCGCGCCGTATGGCACATTGATACCTGTATAAACGGTCATCATGAGGATATACGTGACGTACGCCCATACAAGTTTGGCTCCGTACGACCAATCAGGCGTGGTGAAGAGCAGGATTCCAGCAATGGAGAACAGCGGCGCCACAAACAACAGATACGGGCGATACTTCCCCCAGCGCGTATGGGTGCGGTCGGCCAGAATACCCATCATTGGATCGCTGACAGCGTCCCATATCCGCGTAACGAGCAGGATAATGCCCGCATCCTTGAGCGAGAGCCCGAAGATATTGCTATAGAAAAACGGCAGGTAGTACGAGAATATCTTCCAGAACATCGAGGAAGACATGTCGCCGAAACCGTAACCAATGTGGCGAAGCCAATTTATATTTACTATTTTACCATTTACCATTTTGTTATTTGGTCATTTGGCGGTTTTTTGCCACAAGGGCTTTGATGGTTTCTACAGAAGCGGTAGTGGTCAATCCGTCCTCTGGCGTATGGAGACAGTAGTCAATCAGTTGGTCAACGGTTGTGGTTGCAACATGCAGACGCGTGTCGGCGGAAGCGTAATAGATGAACACCTTGCCTTCATTCTCGATCCATCCGTTGGCGAAGGCTACGTTCATCACATCGCCAATGTACTCACTGCCCTCGGGAACGAGGAACCATCCACCGGGTTTGGCAATGATGCGTGTGGGATCATCCAGGGCTGTCATATACATGTAGAGCACATAGCGCAGACCGCTGGCGGTGTTGCGTACGCCGTGTGCGAGGTGCAACCAGCCTTGGGCGGTCTTGATGGGCGCAGGTCCTTCGCCGTTCTTAACCTCATATACGGTGTGGTAATTACGTCCGAAGATGATCCGCTCGTTGCGCACCTCGGCGTGAGTGATATCGTCGGTGAGCGTCCAGCCTATGCCGCCACCTTTGCCCGTGTCTATAAAGCCGTCTTGAGGACGGGTGTAGAGTGCATACCATTTACCATTTACACATTTACCATTTACCATTTGGCTGCGGATGAACTCCGGATGGAGCACTACGTTGCGCTGCTGGCAGAGTGACTTGAGATCAGGCAGACGCTCCCAGTTCTTGAGGTCTTTGGTGCGCGCTATGCCTGCTGCAGCGGTAGCGGCAGAGGTGTCGAAGGGCTTTGTCTCGTCGTGGCGCTCCACGCAGAATACAGCGTATATCCATCCGTCCTCGTGGCGGGTGAGACGCATGTCATAGACGTTGGTGGCAGGTGCGTTGTTGCCGTCGGGCATAGTGACAGGTTCGTCCCAGAACCGCCAGCCGTCAATGCCGTTGTCACTCTGTGCTACAGCGAAAAACGACTTGCGATCGGCACCCTCAACGCGGGCTACCACCGTATATTTGCCTTCGAACAGGATAGCACCGGCGTTCAGCACCGCGTTCATCATGATACGTTGCATGAGGTGTGGATTACTCTGCTCGCACAGGTCGAAACGCCACTCGAGCGGCGTATGCTCGGCGGTGAGAATAGGGTATTTGTACTTGGTGTATATACCGTTGGGAAGTTGAACATTGAATGTTGAATGTTGAGCGTTTTCGTATCCGATGGGTTCGTTCTTGCGGTTAAGCAGCGCCTCGTGTGCGGCACGAAGAGCGGCAAGCTTATTTGACCATTGTTCCATTTGCATTGAATTTTACGTTGTTATGAATAATATACAATTGTCCGTCACGCAGAACTTTGCTTGCGGCAGGTTGTTGATTGCCAGCCATTAGCAAGTCTGTGCCGGTACTATTTGTATGCGCCTTGAAGAAAGCCATAAACCGGCTGTACCAATCATTGTCAGCCTGATGCATCAGTTCGGGGTTGAAGATCAGTTGTTTGTCGGTACTCTGGAGATTGTTGTAGGGGGCTATGTTCGTGTGCGGCGGGCAGACGTTGTCCTGCAGTCCGATGCATGCCAGCGTGGGTGAGGATATGACGGTAGCGAGGTTCTTGGTGTCGAAATACGAGAGGAACGCGAACATCTCAGCATCGGTCATTGTGCCTTGGTTCTCGCGGGCTACGTATGCCGGCCAGTTGGTTATCTCAAAGTAGTCGGGATAATCGCCAAGGAACGCAATAGCCGGAGCAATAGCGCGGAACGGGTAATCGGAGAGTGCCGCTGCTGCATAGGTGAACGCTCCGCCCTGACTCTGTCCTTCGGCAAACAGGTTGGTCATATCGCTGGTGCTGCGTGTAGCCATGAAGCGGACGGCCTGCACGCAATCCATGAACGCACCGCGGTAGTAGTAACTGTCCTTGTCGCCGAAATGGAAAGCAAACCAGTCGCCGTAGGTGTTGACAAAATCGCCTTTGCCATCCGCCTCGCGCTCATCTGCAGCGCGGTTGTTGATGTTCTGCCCTCGGGTGGAGAGGAAGAACTCGGCATAGGTCGGTTCGGCATCGCCTGACGGGCAGTAGGGCTTAACGTCCTGACCGCCTGGACGATAACCGCTGTCGTAACCGGCATAGTGCATGATTACGGGGTGCTTCTGCCCGTCAGTGGGTTCGCAATAGTAACCGCGTACCACAACCGGCTCGCCTGTCAGACCATCGGGCACAGAGTTCATCTCTACCAGATAAACCTTGCGAGTAGCCGTGCTCTTGGCTGTGATCTCTGTAAGCGTGGCGTTCATGTCGATGTCTGCGAGTTGCGCCTTGGCTGCAGCCCAGAACGAGTCGAAGTCCGGTTGTTTGTCAGGAGCGGAAACAATGTCCGTAGGATCAATGCCGAACACGAATGCACGTGCCAAATCGTCGTTTACGATACAGGTCGCTTTGTAGAAGCCTGGAGCCAGATTGTCGTTGGTTGTCATAAAGATATCCTGCGAAGCACCTGCCGCCAACTCTTTGGTTGCGCTGAGTGAGGCAACGGTTACGGAGCGGTCGGTGGTTATCTCAACCTCCACGTTGGCGGTTACGGGTTCGCCGTATGGGTTTTCAATATGAATGGTTATGGCAGGTTTGGCGGTGAACACCCAGTTGTCCGTTACGGGCACAGCGAGCGTGAGCGGCTTGAGGTCGGCAGGGTTGATGAGTAGTACCTCTTTCAGCGTGTAGTTGCTGCCGCTGACGATCACTCCGTTCGCCTTGAGTTCGACAAGCATGGATGCGGTGATGGTGTAGTCGTAGTAGCGGCCGCTGATTTGTGCCAGCGGTGCGTCCACTAATTCCGACCAGTCGCCAGTCTGCTTGAGTTGCAGTTGTGCATTGGTGCTGAGGTCGGAGAACCGGCAGCGCAGAAGTTGTCCCTCGACGGCATTGGCGAACTTGCTTGCATTGATTGTTTGCCATGCGCCCCAGTTGTCGGGCATAACTACCGATCCGCTCCAGATGGATTGTGTTGTGCCGGCTTCGGCTGGCGTATGCGTGAAGGTGATCTTTTCGGCAGTGTAGCCTGCGCCTTTCACTATGAGATAGTTGCCCGCCGTTATGTTGTCAATCATCGCTTGCGTCAAGGCAATCGTCGCCTTGTGCGGAGCCGTTTTGCCGGAGAGACTGTAGTTGTGGGTGTCGGCAAAATCCACCCAATTCCATTCGGCATCCACGTATTGCAGATAGACCTGTGGCCACTCGGTGCCACTGCTGACAGCGGTGACATACACATTGATCTCGTCACCCGCCACGGCTGCCGACAGGTCGGTCGATGCAATCTGCGCATAACCTGACGACCAGTCGTCAGCGCAGGTGAACGATTCGGAATAGAGGATCGTTTCTGCTGCCGAAAGTGCAGAGGCTACAGCCAGAGCAGCAAAGATGGAAAGTATCTTTTGCATTGTATAAGTTTGTGATAGATTATTCCACTATATCTTTTAAGAACAAGGTGCGCGGTGCGGCGTGGAATGCGCGGAATTTTTCTCCGCTGCCGGTGTTGGGAACAGGTCCGAAATGTTCTTTCTCTGCGTTGCGCCAAACGAGTGCATAGGAGAGCGGGAAATCACACAGGATAGGCAGCAGCACTCTGCTCCACCATGTGGAATCAGGTACGTTGATATATCCGCACTCCGTTAGTGCGACCAGCTTGTTATGCTGCCGTGCGAACCGACTGAGCATAGTGAGGTCGGCACGGGTCTGACGGACAAAATCTTCCTCGGTGCCCCACTGGTAGGCATCCAAGCCGATCAGATCAATGCGCTCGTCGCCCGGATACCATTGCAGGAACGAGTCTTCGCTCATGTTTCCATCGAGGTTCGGGGAATATGACCACACTACGTTAGTCGAAAGACCGCTGTCGTTGTTAGTCCGTTGCGTTGTTAGATGATCTTGTGTGAGCCGATAGAGTGCGCGGTACTGTTCGGGCGTGCAATGGGTGTTGCCCCACCAGAACCATGCACCATTGTTCTCGTGCCACGGGCGGAAGATGAACGGCACGGGTTGATTGTCGTCTGTTCGCAAAGAGAGAAGGAACACGCGCACACGTTCGAGCCATGTAAGGAACAGCTCATGCTTCACCCCCCCCGGCAGTATAGCCTCCACCGAGCCGTCAGTTGCCTCCCACGCCGAACCTTCGGGCCATGTGCCAAGGTGCTCCAGTGCGGTGAGCGGGTTACGCGGATGCCAACTGATGGTAACTATGCCTCCGCGCAAATGGTGAGCGATAATCTCGCTGCGCATGCGGTTGAACGGCACGCTGTCAAGGTTCTTGCTGTCGCCCATCTCTATGCCGCCAAGGTCAAAACCCATGACTGCCGGGTAATCGCCGCAGGTCTCCAGTACATCGCTTCGGTTAGGCTCATACGCCCAGTTTATGCCATAGAACGGATCGTCCTGATGCCCGAACATACAGCCCTGCTCCTGCAATGCGCGCAGGCGATGCAATAATTGCTCGCGAGGCATAGGCTTGTGACAAGAAGAAAGAGCGATCCCGAGAAGGATGACAAATAGGGTGATATGGATTGTACGTTTCATGCGTGTGAGAAAATTAGGTGCAAAGTATTCTCTACTTCAGGTGGAAGATGCGTGATTGGAAATCCTGGGTATATTCGGTGGAGAGAGGGAGAATGAGTCCGACGGACATCAGGTATGCGCCGGTGAGCTGCTTGCCGTGTAGCGAGCAGGGCTCACCTGTGTCCCACGTACTGGTACTGTGGTTGTAACGGACGCGGATGTTCTTCTCCTCAATCGTGTATATGCGGTCGGGATCGAGTCCGGCGAAACGGATACGTTGCGGTGCCTGCTTCATGAAATTGCTCAGGGAGTAGGCGAAGAGCACAGCCTCTGCGCGGTTGTCGGTTACGTACATCAGTGCCGCTACGTCTTGCTTGGCAGTCGCAGACTGACTGCCAACTGCTGATGGCTGATAGCTCTGCGGCGCAATGAGGCGGTAGAGATTGCCGAGTTGGATGATATGGCGCAGTGCCTTGTAGTCGGCAAGTGCAACGGTGCATTGCAGCCGTTCTTCGTTAGTCATGTGCTTGGGCTGGAGTTCTATACCCAGGCGTCCGCTCATCGCTACATCGCAGCGGAACTTGATGGGAATAACGCGGTTAGTCATCTGATAAGGCGAACCGCCTATATGTTGCGCCATAGCGTTGGAGGGGAAGAAGTACGAGGTGCCCCACTGGATATATACGCGCTGCAGAGCGTCGTTGTTGTCGCTTACCCAGAACTCGTCGAAGTACGGCATGAGCCCGTAGTTGGCGCGCCCGCCACCTGAGGCGCAGTTCTGAATAACTATATTCGGATATTTGGCACGGATGCGCTCCAGCACCTTGATCAATCCGAGGTGGTAGTCGATGTATAGTTGAGTGTTGATAGACTCGAGGCACGGTGAGCCGTAATTTTGTATGGATGCGTTCGCGTCCCACTTGATATACGCTATCTCGGGATTCTTGGTGAGCAGGTCGTCCACCAGTTGGAAAATAAAGTCCTGTACCTTCGGGTTAGTCATGTCGAGCACGAGTTGCGTACCACCGCGCCCGAGTTTGAGTTCGCGCCCGGGTACTTGCAATGCCCAGTCGGGGTGCTGCTCATAGAGCTCGCTGACTGTATTCACCGCCTCGGGTTCGATCCATATACCGAACTTGATGTGCCGCTGTTTGGCAGCTTCGGTGAGAGCCTGCAGCCCACCGGGCAGCTTGCGGGTATCGACCACCCAGTCGCCGAGCGAGGATGAATCGTTGTTTCGCGGATACTTGCTACCGAACCAGCCGTCATCCATGACAAACAGTTCGCCACCGAAGGCTGCTATATCGTCCATCATGTCGATGATACGCTGCTCGGTGATGTCGAAGTATATGCCTTCCCATGAATTCAGCAGGATATCGCGTACGGCGTTGCCGTTATGCAGATAGCCGCAGGTACGTGCCCATCGGTGGAACGCCCGGCTCACGCCGCCTATGCCCGAGGTGCTGTATGTCAGCGCCAATTTTGGCGTTGTGAAAACTCGTTTCGGTGCGAGCACATATTCGGACGATTGCGGGTCAATGCCTGCGTAGAGGTGCACACCCTGATTGTTCGGCACGTTCAGGCGTATCTCGAAGTTTCCGCTCCAGCAGAGTGCTACGCCAATCACGCGCCCGCTGTTCTCCTGCGGTGCTCCGTCGAGGGAAAGCATCACTTCGGGCGCATCAAGATGCGCGTTGCGTGCTCCGTCGGTGTTGCGGATGGTTTTCAGTCCGCGTGTGAGCGGCTCGTGGGTAACGAAAGCCTCGGCAGCCCAGTCGCCGTGCAGATGAGTGAGCCAGACATTATCTCCCTCGCCGATATGCAGGTATCCGCTATCGAAGCGCTTGAGGATGACAGGTCGCTTCTCGCGGTGCTCGATCTCCGTCCATGTCTCTATTATATCCACGTTGCGCCATGCTTTGTAGAACACCCGAACTGTCACAGGTTGCAGTTTGTCCATGAGCGTGACACACAACTCTTGGTAGTCCGGCTGATTGTTGATGGCTGATTGCTGAACTTGTAAGTTCAATGACAGGTCGCCATTGGCGTGCTGCACCTGCAGTGCGGGCAGATGGATCATATCTATGTCGCCGAAAGCAGGATAAGCATTTACCGTTTGGTCATTGATTTGACCATTTAGTAATTGAGTTATGTCGTTGACGGTTGCGGACTTATCGCCGTAGTACAACGAGCGCAGTAGCTGTCCTTCGGTGACGTCAAGGATAAGACGGGTGCCTGGCGTCTCCATTGTTACAAACGCAGCATGCACGGGGCTAAAGAGCCCTATGCATGCCAATATGAATACGAATAATTGTCGTGCTTTCATACAGTCATTTACAATTTTGACATTTGCCATTTGTCCATTATCTACAGTCCTGCGCCGGGAGTGGCGGGTGTGGCACTGAAACCAGGTTTGCCGGAGGCACACAACGTAACGCTGATTGCAACTTGCATCGCCTGTGTTTGCGGTGCTTGATATATTCTCTTCATAGCTGTCTTATTTTACTATTTGACCATGAGTTGTGTACAGCGTGCCTTCACGCTCGATGAACAGTTGTCCGTCGATCATCCGTTTGCGTATTGCAGGGTTGCTGTTTGCAGCTTGGCTGACGGCTGTTGCTGCGTCCTGCTGGAAGCGGATGCGCATAGGTGCGGGTGTGCCGCCTGCTTGGGAGTTGTAGCCGCAACTCAGGTAGGCGTGATACGGAGCGATTGAGCACCCGTAGTCTGTCACCTGATAGAACGCCACGCCATCGGTGCCGTTCTGAAGAATATAGTTGTAGTTCGCAGCAGAGGTGGTAGGCACGTCGGCTATCGGCTGATAGGTGCCAACCAGTGCGCCGTTGGTGTAGTTGTCGGTCTTGCCGGATATGTCGTCGGATGCGCCGTTCTCGCTCAGGAACTCATATTCGCCTTCGTCGGCAATGATGAGTACGGGCTTATCGGCAGTCAGGCTGCTGACCTCGGTAGCTGTGATCTCGCTCGAGCCGTCGTTGGTCAGATCGTATGCTTTGACACCTTCGGGCAGTGCGGGAACGTTGAACGGGAGCACGTAGGTTGCCATCTTGGCAGCGGTGACATTGAGGTAGGCCGCAACGTTGGTGACAGGAGTGCCGGATTTGATATATACATCAGTTACTGTATAGTTAACACCGCGAACGACCAGTTTGTTGCCGCGTAGCTGCTGCTCCATCTTGTACGTCACGGGGAACTCGACCACCATAGGAGCGATATCACCTCCTTGGAAGTAATATTCCACCACGGGTGAGAAGTTCTCCCAGCTGTCGCCGTACGCGAGAGTTACACGCGGAGCAGCTTCTGTACCGATTGCCGAAACGCGTACACAAAGGATATTGCCTACTTTCAGCCCTGTAAGTTTGGAGGCGGGGATATTATCCAGTTCGTTCGACCACTCGCCTATGACCTGCGTACCGCTCCAGAGCGGAGTGAGTCCTTTTTCTGTTACGTAGGTGTGGATCTCTGTCGCATGCAGATAACTGCCGACAAGGATAATCCGATCATTCTTAAGACTTGTAACAACTTCAGCGGACAACACATCGACACCCGTTGCGGCTGTACTCATGTTGTGCTCTATAATATTGGTCTCATAGTTGGCGCGCAGTGCATATGAGTGCCAGTCACCTTCATGTATTTCAGTAACGGTTACGCCCAATATGTCGCCTTCTTTCAAATCTGCAAATATAGCATTATTTAAAGCATCAGACTGCTCCCAATTGGTTGTAGCATCTACATCACCGGTCCAGAGCGTTTTCTTATAGAGCAATTCTACTTTGTTGAACGTATAATTCTCACCTGTGACGATCAGACCGTTGGTTTTTAGTTCCTCTGCTGCTGCAGCGGTCAAAACAAACGGATAGACACCGGTTGTTACCTCGTAAGCATCATAGCCAAGGCCTTGCCAGGCTGTGTTTTGCAGGCAAATACGTCCGCTACCATCTACGTCAGTAACGGTGATGGCAATCACATCGCCTGCTGAGGCGTTGGCGAGAACAGGAAAATCAGCCACAGGCATTTGTTTCGCATTCCAACTTGCTACATTGTGACTATCGCCATTATAGACGATTTCTGCATGTACAGCTACCATCAAAAGCAGCAAAGAAAATAAGGTAAGAGTCTTTTTCATGATATGTGTTGTTTAGTTGTGTTTATTCATATAGGCTGAGTGCAGCGTGGTGCAACTTGCGACTGCAAAGATACTGCTTTTTTTGCAATAGTACCGACACTATTTTAGCAAACTTTGACAATTTTGTAAATTCTTGGTGTTTTTGGCAGCGTATGTAAGCGAAATGTTCAAGAACGGTGTAGATGTTACGCCATAAGTGCATACACTATATATTACATAGTAATATATATACGTTGGGTTGTGAGTAAGGGGATGTAGGGAGGAGCATACAATGAGCATATATTGAGCATATATTCAGCATATATTGAGCATATATTGCAGGTGCGAGGGAGGATCGAGGAAAGAGCGGGAAAAGAAGGATATGCGGCGGGAAAGCGCTGCGCACTAAACGACTGCACAACTATCCTGCGTTGGAAGCGCCGGACACAGAACATACGCTGAGATGAGAAGCCGGATATACAATCCGGCACGATGGACAAAACAAAGAAGATAACTGCGGCAATCATGCCGCAGAAAGGGAAAAAAGAAAAACACTCCGACAAACAGTAGGCTGCGGCAAAGCTGCCGCAGCCCGGGGAAATGAAGGATAAAGGAAAACGGGCTCATGGAAATCGCCCGCACAGGACACTAAGACTTCAG
>CALZOG010000043.1 GCA_945827635.1 uncultured Bacteroidales bacterium | reverse complement strand
ATAAGCCAGCCATAACGGATAAACACCCGATTTGGAATTGATCTCCAATAGTTTGCTGTCTTTGCCGAATACCTCGCGCGTGATGTCTTGTTCTATCAGTTGAGGGGCGAATGATTCCTTTAGGAATTTATCATCCTTATAGAACGAATATCCGCCAATCGTTTCCGTCATGTGGAGATTTACCACTCTCCAAGGTGTCAAGACGGTCTCCTTATCGGGATAGTGAAAACGCTGCAATATATGCGCCATTTTACTTACTCGTTCGCTTACCGGCAATGTGTCTGCCTCACGCGTGTCCTCTAATAGTAGTTGCGTAGAGGTGATAAAGAAATCGTTATTGAACAGGTGTTGCATCTCCAAGAATTTCTCTTGCGTATAGCCGCGCGGCATAAACTGCTCCCAATCGGCTTTATCCATGTCAGCTACAAATTGTTGCAACGACCAGTGTTCTTTGTCTAAAGTATCTACAGCTCCAAAGAGCAACAACGGGAAACGCTTTGCTACCGCTCCCATCAACTCCTGATAGCGTTTGAGTGATTCCTTATAAGAACTTTGCTTTTTATCTTTCGGCTTCTTATTTGTAGTATCAGTAGGCTTGGTGGTATCTCCGCTTTCTCTTGGAGCATTTTCACCCGTTAGTCCCGAATCGTTAACGGTCACTTTGCCCTCATTAGACATCGTGCTTTTCGCCGCACTGCCAAAAAGTTTTTCTACGCCGCTAAGGAACTCCAATTCACTCATGGTTACATCATCGAAGCGCTTAAACAAACGATGGTCATTGAATCCCTTATGATAAATCTGATCCGCTATTGCACGATTGACTTTCGTCATGAACGAAACGGTCTCCAGCGGTTTTGTTTCGCTACCATCGAAAGAGATAATCGGGCAGAAATGCAAGAATGAATCTGTATATCTACCATGTGCGTCTCCGTGGTGACCTTTCTCTTTCTTCTGTGCTTCTTGTCCGGATTTTTCTTCTTCTAGTTTGCGCGCTACATTCAGGAAATCATTTACTACGGTAACGGTACGATCCGGCGCAAAGTCGAAAGCGTAGCACTCATGTTTGATTGTTCCATCTTTCGCCGGAGATTGCACGCGGAAGATAGTCTGCATATAGATAGCAGCCTTTGTGTTGTACGAACCGGCTAACATAAGTACCGCTGTCCACTCGGGAACGGTGACTCCTGTAGTTAGACGACCGCAAGAGATGGTGATGGTCCGCTTATTATGCACGATTGCATCTTTAACTTTTGCGAGAGCCGCTTTGATTTCCGCTTCGCTATTCTCCATTTCCTCCAATGTCTCATCGGTTTGCTCACTCTCCAAATCAGAAGCGGCTAATTTGCCTCCGTCACCCGCTACATTCACAATTTTGAAATTATTGTGACCGAAAATCGGATGCTCTTCTAACATAGATGTTAGCGCAGCAGCGGCTTTTACACCGGGCACTACCCAGAAGGAGTGTTGGAAGTAGCCACGGAATAACTCATTAGCAAACGGATAGTTGCTGTCGGGATCGTCTTTCGTGAGCAAGTCTAAGAAAGCGCGCACATCTTCTTTATGCACGAAATCACCAATCTTGGCGTCCGTAGGCATTTCGCCGTTGTCGGTATTGGCATCTCCCGTCCAAACACGGAAGAATTCTCTAAAATCAAAATAATCATTATCCGCGTGCTTGTAACTCTCAAAAGAAGAACCCATACTATAGGTGTGGATATTCATACGCGGCAGTCCCTCATACGGATTGGGCACACCCGGATGTTTGGATGGCCATTCTTCTTTGGCCTGCTGCTCCTTGACGTAATCCCATGTATATATCTCGCTGCCGCTAAACTGATCCAAGATATTGTATGGTGTACCTGATAGGTAGAGCATTTTTGGTTTGCGTTTCTGTAATGCGGCAATAACGGCTTTCCCTAATTTCGTTTGCGTGCCCTCGTGCGCTTCATCCAAAATAACCAAATCCCAATTGGCCGAGAAAATAGCGGCATTTTTATCAAACTTACCGCCAGTTTCTTTTGACCCGCGCAAGTCCTGTATAGACATGAAATAGATATAGTGCGTGCCATTTTGCAGAAGATCTTTCTCCATGGTTTCAAAACTTTGCCCAAGTCCGCCTTCTGGAATGGAACCATCCGAACGCGGTTTGCAGCCGCGCTGGTAGTGTTCAAACTTAATCTTCTCAAAATCCTCAAACCATCCATCACGAACGGCGGGTCGATGTGTTAGAATCAGAGTACGTTTGCTATCCATCTGACGCACAACTTCCAATGCGCACAGCGTTTTACCAAAACGCATCTTAGCATTCCATAGCATCTTATCGCCGAACGAAAAATGGGTAATAGTACGTTCGATTGCGTCATTCTGTTCCTCGCGGAAGTGTATTTCTTCTTCCGGAATAGAGTGCATCGGCGATGTGAGCGATTGACGCTCTTCCTTTACCGCTTTAATGGCTTCCTTGGCTGTTTCCAATGTAACGGGAAACCACTCACCACCGCTGATATCCTCACCAAAATCATGATTGGAATAACCGCTATGCTTGAGCACATCATGCACGGCGTGATCATCAAAAGCCTTGCCTTTGCCGTTCTCGTCTCGATAGTGGGCGACCTCTGTGTACTCCAACTTATGCTTAAAGCCACCTGTTCCCAATTGCTCAGCTATGCGCTTTTCAGCGGCTTTAGTCATGGGTTCATCCATGGGTGTAGGATAGTAATCTTCCTCCACATCCACTTCTGCTTTACCTATTTTTAGCAAGCCTTTGTGGTCTTCGTATGGCACGCTGTACACATAGATGATATTGTACTTGCGCGTAGCAGTTGTTACAGCCATATTATTTTGTTTTTACAAGGTTTCTAAATTCAAAGGGTCTTAAATATTTTTGCCGACCATCACCAGTCCATTGTGCAATCTTGGCGTAGATGCCTTTAGGCTTATTCTTTGGCATAGAGTTCTCGTGTTCTTCTTCGAATGCGAGCTTGGGAGCATCTACAAAAACCTCTTGATCGGTATAAGGGATGATATAACGGATGCCATCCATTTGCCAAATGTTCCAAGAAATGATATAGGCAACATGCGCAAGGCTGAGCGTAGAAAGCTCGGATTCAATGCCTTTCTTTGCGCAATAATCATAGTAATATTCCATGAACGAGACAAGTATGTTTTCGCGTGCAAGTAGCAGATTATCGCCTTGCCACTCAAATCCGTAAATGCTACGGATAGCTTTGTAGGCATACTCGCGCCAGTGTTCCAAGTCTTGTGCATTCTCCCCCACCACACGCAACTTACGATCGAGCAGACCTATTCGGTCTTGCAGCGGAATGAGTTCGCCGGTGGTGGTATCATAGCGGCTAACTATATATGGACCTTCACCGCAACAGAGTTCCAAACGGCGCTCTGTAACGTAATCAAGCCATGTGCGACCTTTAGTCTTGGAGAAACGAATGGGCTTAGGGTTGGTCGTCCAAGTATGGTCTTTGTTTTCTTTGTTGAAGACATTCTTACGCCCAAACCATGCTTCATCAACGAGATTATTTTGTGCATTGCATATCCAGGAAGGAGTAAACACTTCAGCCTTCTGTTTGATTCGGCGAAGTTGCTCTTCTTTACTTTTAACGGCACGAGGACGTACCACACGGCTGTTCTTGCGCGTGATTGATCGTGGATGGATTTCGTCTGTCGGGTAATAGCCTTCACCGCGTTTGCGGTAATCATCTGTAGCCCAAAGAATATGATAATAATGGCGGAAGTGCTTGAGTGTGTACGTATTACCATCAAGCTCGTGAATAGGTACTACGCGCTGACCTCTTGTTTGGTCACGCAGAAGAAGTTCCAAAATAGAATCAAACCACTCCCCATGACCCAGACGTTCAATGTCATCCTCTTTGATATCTGCAGAGGAGAGCATTCTCTTAATGACAGCCTCACGCGTCTCCTTTTTTTGTGGAGTGCGTTTCTTCGATTTTTCTACTTGATGTTCTTCTGATGAGAACAACGAAGGAACATTATTTTCGCTATGTTGGGTATCTGCCATATACGTACAAAAAGCGCAGGAACTGCATTTTTGCTTGTCCTGCACTCTTGAGGCCTTCGCATTGCCTATCTTCGTCAGATACAAGCAACACAGAGCCTACGCTACATAAGTATATAGTACACCCCTAACAGGTGTGGTTATATACCCAACGCAGACATCTATTGTTGCATTGTTTTGAACGAAGATTCTGAAAGTTGCGAAGTTTCAAGAGTGTCAAAACAAGCGTCAATAAACGCCTTTTATGTCATTTGTCAGTCCCCTTTCGGGAAAGACGCTACAAAGATACGAAATATTTTTGAGATTTGCAAATGAAATCCTAAAAATGCATAAAATATATGTGAGAAAGTACGAAATTTAAAGGAAGGAGCAATAAAGGATGGAAGCCTGACGCTTTTTGCAGCAGGCAGAAGATACGCAAAAACTCCCGACTATGCGGTCGGGAGTTTATGTGTTTGATTACTATATGACTTAAGCTGTCAAAAAGTAACCGTTATTCTTCATCTTTTGAGATTTCTCCGGAGAGGTGCTCATTCGATCCGCTAAAGAGGGAGAGTTGGCGGATAGCGCGGTCGTAGTCGGACTCTAATTGGTTCATCTCACGCTGACGATAGATGATGTATTCGTGTTCAGCATTTTCCCTTCTATAGCTCCATGTTGAGTGGTTGTTCGGAAAAACCGAACTACCACATTGGAGTCCAATTCACCTTCTTCAAAAATGTGCTTAAGATGCTCACTAATAGTAGATTTTGCCTTACCAAAAAGGGCAACCATCTGTTCCTGAGTTACCCACACAGTCTCGTCTTGAAGAATAACATCAATAGAGGCTTTACCTTCATCAGACTGATAGATAACAATCTCGCCCTTTGTGTCATTTAGTAGATCTTGTGTATTCATAAAATAAATATCTTTGGATGAGGTTTTTATTGATTTACCAGCCATTCCCAGCAAGGCACAACGTCTATTTCGCCACGTGCATCGGTAATAGTGTCCTTGGTGTCGTAGGTGATAATGGTACGTCGTTTGCAAGGTAGCGCATTAACTATCTTGGTCAATGCGGTCACTTCGCGTTGGCGAGTAGTATCTTCGGATAGGTGGTACGTTACTTGTATGGCCCATTCTTCTTCCGGAATATAGAAGTCGACTTCCTCTCCTGCGTTATAGAAATAGACCGTATCATTCTCAGGGTCGTGACCGTAACGACGGAAAAGTTCCAGCGCAACCATATTCTCCAAAAGCGCAGATTCGCCATCAAGCAAGAAGAGGTTTAAGAAACCGTTATCAATGAAGTAGTACTTACAAATACTCTCTTTCTCGGATAGTGCACCGGTGATATTACGCAGGCGCAGCAAAAACCAGGCATCTTCGGTATGAGAAATATAACTCTGTACGGTCGGCACGGAGATTTTACCGTTGATGGTAGAAAGGATATTACTCATTCGGTTGTATGACAACGGTTGTTTCACCGATTCTGCCATCTTCTTGATTAACAAACGCAATGCGGCTACATTGCTGATTTTATTGCGCGAAACGATGTCGTTCAGATAGATTTTCTGATAAGTACTACTAAGATAATCGCGTTTGATCTTCATTCCCACCGATTCCGGCATGCCTCCCCATAAGAAATATTCCCTGTAATGCTGGAAGAATAGTGCCCGGCCGGAAGTGGTTAACAGCGCTTGCTTGTCATACGATATCTGCATCGTGTTCAGGTATTCCGTGAAACTATACGGATAGATGTCCTTCGGGATAAAACGACCACCAAGAGTACTTAATACCTCTTTGCTCAACATCTTGGCATTACTGCCGGTAAGACATATATGCGCTTTGCTGTCTGCCATACGACGCGCGAATTTCTCCCAGCCGATAATATTCTGCATCTCATCAAGGAAGATACGCGGTTCGCGACCGTAAATCTCCTGATGGCACTCTAACAAGAGGTTAAAATCCAACGCAGTGAAGTTGTCTATACGTTCGTCCTCGAAGTTCAGATATAGGATGTCCGCCATAGAACAGCCGTTTTGTAATAGTTGCTTGATGATGGCATACATCATGTACGATTTACCTGCACGCCGTACACCGGTGAACACATAGTTTACCGATTCATCCAAGGAGTATGCACGGGGCAACACCTCTATTTTCTCCACCAATTGTGCATTATCCAGAAGGACTTGCTTAAGAACCTGTTTATCCATGTTTGTTAAATGGTGTTTTAACTTTTATTGATGTTTTATTAAGTCGTATTTTATAAAATCGCCACAAAGTTACAAAAAATATTTGAATAATGCAAATGAATATGCAAAAAATGCACGAAACATATGCAAGAAAGTACGAAATTTAAAGGAATGAGCAATAAAGGCACTGGGGCAGAGGTAACGGTTTTGCACGTTCGCCAATCAAAAGACCGATAATTCGTATCACTCAGACGGATTTTTGTGACGGTTACTTGCTTTTGTCAAATAATTGTTGTACCTTTGCACCATAACACCTAAAGCAACTACACGCTATGATCTACAATCATCTCACCGACCTGATAGGCAATACTCCGCTATTAGCCGTTACCGGTTTGGACGGTCAGCAGGCACGATTACTACTCAAACTCGAATACTTCAACCCGGGCGGCAGCGTCAAGGACCGTGTCGCACTGGCTATGATCGAAGATGCCGAGCGCAACGGCGTACTCACCCCGGGCGCTACGATCATTGAGCCTACCAGCGGCAACACAGGCGTCGGACTCGCATGGGTAGGCGCAGCCAAAGGATACAAAGTTATTCTGACTATGCCCGACACAATGTCCGTTGAGCGCAGGAACCTGCTCAAAGCCTACGGCGCACAACTCGAACTGACACCCGGAGCCGAAGGGATGAAAGGTGCCATAGCACGTGCCGAACAGTTGCGCGAGCAGATCACCGGCGCGGTTATCCTCGGGCAGTTCGTCAATCCCGCCAACCCCGACGCACACAGGCGCACCACAGGCGAAGAGATATGGGCGGACACCGGCGGCAAAGTGGATATATTCGTAGCCGGCGTAGGCACAGGTGGCACAGTCAGCGGCGTAGGACAATCGCTGAAAGCACACAAGCCCGACATACGTATCATTGCCGTCGAACCAGCCGCCTCACCCGTGCTCACCACCGGACAAGCCGGCAAACACAAGATACAGGGCATTGGCGCAGGATTCGTGCCGGAGACGTACAACCCGGACGTTGTTGACCGGGTGCTCACCGTGACCGATGAACAGGCATACGAAGGCAGCCGCGCTCTCGCCCGAACACAAGGATTGCTCGTAGGTATATCCTCCGGCGCAGCCTACCACGCCGCAGCCGAACTCGCATGCCTGCCCGAGAACAAAGGCAAGACAATAGTAGCCCTGCTACCCGACACGGGAGAGAGGTATTTGTCTGTGCTGTAAGCCCCACCCCGGCCCTCCCCTAAAAGGGAGGGAGAAGTAGCTGAATACTGAATACTGAATACCGAAAGCCAACCAATCATGAATATCCCATCCCACAACGAATTGCAGAAGATCATGCGGTTGCTGCGGTCGATAGTCTTTCCCGACTACTACCCCAGCCGCGACTTCGCCGACCAGATCCTGCGCGGGTTGCTGTACTCGCAACTATCCACCGTGATGTGCCGTTCGTGCAACGGTCAGACGCAGGCTGACGGCGAGTCGGTACAGCAGCAGGCTATCAGCCGCACGGCAGACGCGTTTGTGGCTGCTCTGCCCGAACTTAAACGCCTGCTAATGACCGATGTGGAAGCCGCTCTGCACAACGATCCGGCAGTGACCAACGCCGCCGAGGTTATCCTGTGCTACCCGTTTATCACCGCCATGCTCCACCACCGCGCTGCACACTGTCTGCTGCAACTCGGTGTACCCCTGCTGCCGCGTATGCTCAGCGAGATGGCTCATAGCGAGACCGGCATTGATATCCACCCCGCCGCCACTATCGGCGAATTCTTCTGCATCGACCACGGCACAGGCGTGGTGATCGGCGCCACGGCAATCATCGGCAACCATGTAATGCTCTATCAGGGCGTGACACTCGGCGCACGCAACTTCACCTACGATGCCGAAGGCAGACCCATCGATCTGCCCCGACACCCGATACTGGAGGACCACGTTACGGTCTATTCCAACACCTCTATCCTCGGGCGCGTAACCATCGGTCATGACACAATAATAGGAGGAAACGTGTGGCTTACGCAGGACGTTCCCCCCTACTCTCGTATTCTTCAGCAGAAAGCTGTTCAGTCGCCGTTCTTCTCCGACGGCGCAGGTATCTGATCGTCAGCCGGCTCCTGAGCCTGCGGCGCTGCCTGCTCGGCAGGCTTGTCAGCCTCGGCAGGTCGGGCTTTTCCTGCGGATTTATTCGCCTCGATGATTTCGTCGCCGCGGCTCTTCCACGGACGCGGACCAAGAATCTTCTCTACATCCTCATGCGTGATCACCTCGCGCTCCACAAGCATCTCTGCCAGGGCGTGATGTCCCTCGGCATGCTCGGTCAGGATCTGTTTGGCACGTTTCATCTGCTCGGCGATGATTGCCTCGGTCTCCTTATCGATCGTCTCGGCGGTGGACTCGGAGTAAGGCTTATTGAAGCCGTAGTCGTAGCGACCTGTCGAGTCGTAGAACGACACGTCCTTGAGTTTGTCGCTCATGCCATAGTATGCCACCATGGCGTACGCCTGTTTGGTAGCGCGCTCCAGGTCGTTGAGTGCACCCGTAGAAGTGTGATCAAGGAACAGTTGCTCGGCAGCACGGCCGCCCAGCAGCGAGCAGAGCTCATCAAGTATATGCTCCTTAGTCGTCAACTGCCGTTCTTCGGGCAGATACCACGCAGCGCCTAATGCCACGCCGCGAGGCACGATAGTAACCTTCACCAGCGGATTGGCGTACTGCAGCAGCCAGGAGATCGTTGCATGACCGGCTTCGTGATAAGCCACGGAGCGTTTCTCCTCCTGAGTCATTATCTTCGTCTTGCGCTCCAAGCCACCGATGATTCGGTCAACAGCATCCATGAAGTCCTGCTTGTCCACCTCTTTCTTGTCATGACGCGCAGCGATCAGTGCTGCCTCGTTGCAGACATTGGCTATATCCGCACCCGAGAAACCCGGAGTCTGCTTGGCAAGAAAATCCACATCCACGTTCTTCGACAGTTTGATGTTACGCAGGTGCACGCCGAAGATCTCCTTACGCTCCTGCAGGTCGGGCAGTTCAACATGTATCTGCCTGTCAAATCGTCCGGCACGCAGCAGAGCTGAGTCGAGCACGTCGGCACGGTTGGTAGCAGCAAGGATGATCACTCCGCTGTTCGTGCCAAAACCGTCCATCTCGGTCAGCAACTGGTTGAGCGTCGATTCGCGCTCGTCGTTACCGCCGGTCATCACGTTCTTGCCACGCGCACGACCTACGGCATCGATCTCGTCGATAAAGATGATACACGGCGCTTTCTCCTTCGCCTGGCGGAACAGATCGCGCACGCGACTCGCACCTACGCCCACGAACATCTCTACAAAATCCGAACCGGACATCGACAGGAACGGCACATCCGCCTCGCCTGCCACAGCCTTGGCGAGCAAGGTCTTACCCGTGCCCGGAGGGCCAACGAGCAACGCACCCTTGGGGATCTTGCCGCCCAGAGCCGTGTACTTCTCAGGATTCTTGAGGAACGATACAATCTCCTCCACCTCCTGCTTGGCGCCCTCGAGTCCGGCTACGTCCTTGAACGTCACTTTCTGCTGTTTATCCTTATCAAACACTTGCGCCTGGGCTTTACCCACGCCGAATATACCGCCTATGCCGCCGGCACTGCCTATACCTCTGCTCATCCATACAAAGAAGAGCACAATGAACAGGAACGGCAGTATGTTCACCAGTATCAGATACCAGTAGTCGCGCGACTTCTCGTACGTCACATCAATAGCCGCCTGGCCTTGCTCCTTGCGCGCAGCATTGACACTATCCATGTACTTGGCGACCTCCTCGGTGGAAGGCACCTGGGTCTTGATCACACCTTTGGCTGCCTCACCGCTATCCTGGTCGCCGAACACAATGGCGTAGTGCATCGGTCGGATGGTAGCCTTGGCGGAATTGTCGTCATACACAACGAGTTTCTCCACCATGTTACTCTCCACGTAGGCGGTGAACTTCGTGTAACTCAGTTCTTTCTTCGCACCCGAACCGTCCTTATCGCCAAACACCCACATAGCTATCAGCAGCGCTGCCACCACATAGAATATCATGGAGATCAGTCTGCCCCATTTGCCCGGTTCTTTCGGGTTGTTCGGGGTGCCGGGAGCATTGGGCTGTACTTGTTTCTTTTTACGATTGTCACTCATAGTTGTCAACTTTCGATTTCTTTGATGGTACCGTCAGCCCACAGGTGCTCAAGATCATAGTACGCACGCGGCTCACGCTGCATAATATGTACAAATACCGTGCCGTAATCCAATGCTATCCACTCGGCATTATCTTCGCCTACATGCGACAGCGGGTGAACGTGCGTCACGGTGCGAACATGGTCATCCACCTCGGCAGCGATAGCAGCCACCTGCGTATTGCTGTTGCCCTGCGCGATGATCATATACTCGACAGGCGCCTCTTTGATCTTCCTGAGGTCAATCTGCACGATACGCTCACCTTTGCGGTTACGGATACCTTCGATAATCTCTTCTAACAGTTTCTTTGTTGTTACTTCTTTTGCCATGTTTTGTATGTTAGTGTTGGGAGAGATCAGCCAAGTTTGGCTGATTCATTAGTTGTTTATCAGGCAGTGTCCTGTCATTTCAGCCGGCTGCTCTATGCCCAGGATTTGGCAGATCGACGGAGCCACGTCAGCCAATATGCCGCACTCTACCTTGGCATCCTTGTGGTTGTTGCTCACATACACGAACGGCACGGGGTTCAGCGAGTGTGCCGTGTTAGGCGTTCCGTCAGGATTGATTGCATTGTCGCAGTTGCCGTGATCGGCGATGATAATGATCTCATAATCATTGCGTAGCGCAGCTTCCACGGTCTCGTTCACACAGATGTCGATAGCCGTTATTGCCTGCTGGATTGAGTTATATACGCCCGTATGCCCAACCATGTCGCCGTTGGCGTAGTTCAGAATGATGCAGTCGTACTTCTGGCTGTTCAGTGCGTCACGCAGAGCGATAGTCACCTCCGGCGCGGACATCATTGGCTGCAGGTCATAGGTAGCCACCTTCGGACTCGGGATAAGGATACGCTCCTCGTTCTCGAACTCCGCCTCGCGACCGCCGCTGAAGAAGAAGGTCACGTGTGCAAACTTCTCCGTCTCAGCTATACGCAACTGTTTCAGACCTGCCTTCGACACAATCTCGCCCAGCGTGTTCGTCACGTTCTCTTTCGGGAACAGGATATGCAGCCCCTTGAACGAACTGTCGTATGGTGTCATGCAGTAATACTGCAGGTTTGGAATAGTGTGCATTCCCTGCTCAGGCATATCCTGTTGCGTCAGGGCGATAGTTATCTCTTTGGCGCGGTCGTTGCGGTAGTTGAAGAAGATCACTACGTCCCCTTCGCCGATCGTTGCCAGCGGCTTGCCGTCACGTACGTGCACGATAGGTTTGATGAACTCGTCCGTCACTTGGGCATCGTAGCTTGCCTGCATAGCCGTGTGCATACACTCGAACTCTGCGCCCTTGCCGTTCACTAACAGCTCGTATGCCTCGTGTACACGCTCCCAGCGTTTGTCACGGTCCATGGCATAGAACCGGCCGCAGATACTGGCTATCTCGCCACACGACTGCTGCATGTGCGCCTCAAGCTGGTCGATAAAACCAATGCCTGAACGCGGATCGGTATCACGGCCATCCATGAAGCAATGTACAAACGTCTTGCCTTGCAATCCGTACTCCTTGGCTATATCGCACAGGTAAAACAGGTGGTCGAGCGAACTGTGCACACCACCGTTGCTGGTCAGACCCATGATATGCAGGTTCTTGCCTGACTCTTTGGCATAGCCGAAGGCACTCTTAATTTCAGGGTTCTGCAGAATAGAACCGTCCTTGCATGCACGATTGATCTTCACAAGATCCTGATACACAACGCGTCCCGCGCCAATGTTCAGGTGACCTACCTCGGAGTTGCCCATCTGACCATCAGGCAGACCTACGTTCTCGCCGCTTGCTTGTAACTGCGAGTTCGGATACGTGGCAAGCAACTTATCCCAATGCGGAGTTGATGTACATGCAATAGCATCGGCTGTATCTTTTTTTCCGATTCCCCAGCCGTCAAGAATCATCAGTAATGCTTTACTCATATTATTTGATCAATTTATATTTCCTCACATCATACCGCGCAGCAATCTCTCTTCTCTCAGCACAGCGGTCTCTCTTCTGTCAGCGCAGCGATCTCTCTTCTGTCAGCGCAGCGGTCTCTCTTCTGCCAGCGCAGCGGTCTCTCTTCTCTCAGCGCAGCGGTCTCTCTTCTCTCAGCGCAGCGGTCTTTCATCGAACGCGGGTACAAAATTACAAAAAATATTTGACATTTGCAAATTTTTCTGCGTATTGTAGGATTTTGTTGGCAAAGTCTGGATTGTTTCGTTATTTTCCCCGCTGACCGTTTCAGATTCATTTCCGTTCCATTGCCGATCCGTTTTCGGACCTTTATCGCATCCCGATGCAACCTATATATACTATGTATATATCCCGTGATTTTGGATCGGGCTTATGCGAAAGGCGCAAAAACATAACCGCCCGACGCAATACGTGGCACGATTTTTGCTGTGATTTGTTAGTTAGCAGCACTTGTCTGCAAGCAACTATCAAAGCGAAAAAATGAGACATTACATAACCTACACATTTCTGCTCGCATGGCTCTGCGCCCTACCTGTTTGCGCGCAAGAGGTGCTCACAAGCCCGACACCCGCTGCAACGAACTTGCCTGAAGCAGTCATAACCGATTCAGCCGTCGTGAACGACACGCTGCCGCTAGTGGTGCTCACCTATCCGCAGATCCTGCTGGATATGAACAACGCACACGTGGAGCAGGACAGCCTGATAACCATGCTAATGGAGGAAAAAACCGCCGGCGTAGAACGCGGCACACATGAGCACCCGGGTTACCGCGTGCAGATCTATTCCTCTAATCACCCTACGCGCGGCAGGACAGGTGCTCTGGAACTTGAGCAACGCATCAAGCAGACGATCAGCGTGCAGGTGTACGTCATTTACGCCACACCTTCATGGAAAGTGCGGCTGGGCGACTTCCTCACAGCAGAACAGGCGGCTGAGTTCCGCGACACATTCAAGGCACTCTTCCCCGACCTGGCGGATTACACATACATCGTACGCGACCAGGTGAAGATCAGATAACCTACAGCAATATACCAATGCAACAAATAATGGATGTACAAGCATTTAACCCATCTGCAGAAATAACCGATCAGATCTCGCAGAGCGTAGAATCAACGCTCCGCCTGCTGGGCGAAAATCCCGAACGCGAAGGACTGAAGCGCACGCCCCACCGTGTAGGCAAGTCGTTGCAGTTCCTGACCAAAGGATACAAAGAAGACCCCGAAGCCATACTTCGGTCGGCACTGTTTGAGGAAGATTACCAGCAGATGGTAGTGGTAAAAGATATCGAGTTCTACTCGCTGTGTGAGCACCACATGTTGCCGTTCTTCGGCAAGGCACACGTGGCGTACATTCCCAACGGACGCATAACAGGACTGAGCAAGATTGCACGCGTGGTGGACGTTTTTGCCCGCAGATTGCAGGTACAGGAGCGCCTGACTACCGAGATCAAGGATTGTATCCAGCGCACGCTGAACCCGTTGGGAGTGATGGTTGTGATTGAGGCGGAGCACCTGTGCATGCAGATGCGCGGCGTACAGAAGCAACACTCCCTGACCGTAACATCGGACTTCACAGGAGCGTTCAACCGCAAGGAGACACGACAGGAGTTTCTGAACCTGATCACCGCGCGTTAAGAGCACGGCTCATCTCACGTTTGTCGTCCGCCTCACGCAACGCCTGACGCTTGTCGTACGAGTGCTTGCCTTGGCACAGAGCAATCTCCAGCTTGGCCAGACCCTTATCGTTGATAAACATCTTGAGCGGAATAATCGTCTTGCCGGTGTCCTTCGTAGCCTTCTGCAACTTGCGTAACTCACGCTTGGTCAGCAGCAGTTTGCGGTCGCGAAAAACCTCATGGTTGGCATAACTGCCGAACTGATACTGTGCTATATGCATCTGCTTGGCAAATAGTTCGCTACCCACAAACTGACAATACGAATCAGCCAGACTCGCCTTCGACTCACGGATAGACTTGATCTCCGTGCCGAACAACTGAATGCCGGCTACATAACGCTCCAATATCTCATAGTCGAACGTTGCCCTGCGGTTCTTGATATGTACCTCGCTCTTCAGACGCAATTTTACTTACGATTTTATAATTTACGATTTACGATTTTACAAAAGGATTTGTTGTTTTAACAAAAAAATCACACAAAGTTACAAAAAGATTTGCATTTTTGCAAATATTTTGTTATCTTTGCAGTTGCTTTTGGACGTGAAAAGTGAATTTTGAAAATTGAAAGAATAAAACACACATTTTTATGCTGAAAAATATTCTGTCTATTTCCGGCAAACCGGGATTGTTCAAATTGGTTAGCCGCGGCACCAACATGCTGATTGTAGAGTCGTTGATTGACGGCAAACGTATCCCTACCTACTCGCGCGACAAGATTGTATCGCTCGCAGAGGTTTCGATGTACACCACCGGCGAGGACGTATCGCTCAGCGAGGTGCTCAACGCACTGGGCAAGAAGTATAACTTCAAGGCTGTTGAGATGGACGCCAAGAAAGCCGACAACGAAGAGCTGCGTGCTTTCTTTGCCGAAGTGCTGCCTACCTTCGACCGCGAACGCGTTTACCCCAGCGACATCCGCAAACTCATCGCCTGGTACAACCTGCTCATACAAGCCGGATTCACCGACTTCACGCTGCAAGAGGACGAAGAAGGCAAAGAGGCTGTTGCCGAAAAGAGCCAAGAGCCCAAAGCGAAGAGTCAACAGCCGAAAGCCAACGTGAAGACCAGCAAATCGGCGGCCGGAACGGTGAAGACAGGCGTAGGCACTAAGCGAGGATAGTCGAAAGTCAAAAGACAATAGTCGAAAGTCAATAGTCAAAAGTCAAAAGTCAAAAGACAATAGTCGATAGACAAAAGACAAAAGCCGTTTGGTCTTAAAACAAATAATCGATATCATAGAATCTGTAGCTCCACGGAGGCAGCAAGAGGCGTGGGATAATTCGGGGTTGCAGGTTGGCGATGTAAGCAGGGAAATTCACTCTGTATTGCTGGCGGTGGACGTATCCGAAGCCGTTGTAGCCGAAGCAATAAGGGAGGGTTGTGACTTAATCTTGTCACACCACCCTTTGCTTTTTCACGGGCTCAAGCATCTCACAGGCAGCACGCCGCAGGAGCGTTGCGTGGCGGAAGCCATTCGACACGACATAGCCATATACTCGTCACACACGAGCATGGATAAAGCCCTGCGCGGCGTATCCGGACGCATGGCGGAGATGTTAGGGCTGCAAGATACACGGATCCTCGTGCCTTCTGCCGATAATCAGCAGACAGGCCTGGGCGTTATCGGCACGCTGCCCCAGCCCATGCTTTGGTCAGGTTGGCTCAAACATGTGCAGCAGGTGTTCGGCGCAGGATACGTGCGATACACCGACGCACCCAAACCAACCATCAGCCGCGTAGCGTTATGCGGCGGAGCAGGCGCAGAATTCATTCCTGAAGCCATTGCCGCCGGAGCGGATACCTACTTATCCGCAGATATCAAGTACCACGACATGCAAGCCGCAGCAGGGCAGATCATGGCTGTGGATATCGACCACTGGACATCGGAGCACTTTACGCGCGACATCTTCGCCGAACTGCTGCAAGGCAAGGTTGAGGTGCGCATCGCACAGGCAGACGCATCGCCCGTACACGTACTTATATAACGAGCTGTCAAGATTCCGAGATGTCGAGCTGTCGGCATCCACCAAACAGAATTAACTAAAACGCAAGAATAATGAAAAAAGAAGAGAAAGAGCTCACTATTGAGCAGAAACTGAAAGTGCTGTACGAACTGCAGCGCGTCAACTCGAAGATTGACGAGTTGCGTACTCTCGCCGGCGAACTGCCGCAAGAGGTCAAAGACATGTCAGACGAGGTAGAGGGTCTGAAAACCCGACTGACCAATATCGAGAACGAGATCAAAACCCTGGAAACAAAGATTAGCGACCGCCGCGTACAGATCGAGAACGATAATGCCTCTATCTCACGTTACAAAGAGCAGCAGGACAATGTTCGCAACAACCGCGAGTACGACAACCTGAGCAAGGAGATCGAGTTCCAGTCGCTGGATATCGAACTGTGCCAGAAGCGTATCAAAGAGCACACAGCAGCCCTGGAGCAACTGCATGCCGACAAAGCCAAGACCACTTCGGACATCGAGGACCGCACTGTTGATCTGACCAACAAACGTCAGGACTTGGATACCATCCTTGCCGAGACGAAGGAGCAGACCGAGACGCTGATCCTGAAGACCACCGATCTGGAGCGCCAGATTGACGACCGTCTGCTGACCGCCTTCAAGCGTATCCGCAAGAACGCCCGCAATGGTCTTGCCGTTGTTACCATCGAACGCGACTCATGCGGCGGCTGCCACAGCAAGATCCCTGCACAGCGCCAACTGGATATCCGCATGCACAAGAAGATCATCGTTTGCGAGTTCTGCGGACGCATACTCGTTGACCCCGAGATCGAGAAAGTAAAATAAACTGACTATTCGACTATTCGACAAGCAGTTTAGATGAACAGTTCATTATAAGTCTATACGACCGGCAGTATAGAAGACATACAAATAGATGGATAGAAACAAAAAAGCGGAAGATTAACTTCCGCTTTTTTGTGGTCCCACTAGGGCTTGAACCTAGGACCCCCTGATTATGAGTCAGGTGCTACTAACCAACTGAGCTATGAGACCCTCGCGTACGAAACGCGACCCGAATTTCAGATAAGCCAAATTGGGCTTATTCATCAGGTATTCGGTAAACCTGAAATCTATTATTCGCCACGATTGCGAGCACACATATCCTTAGCCTCTGGCTTAGTAATCGTGAGTTGACACGAAGTGAGCTTAGGCACTTTTATTACGCACTTAGGCATAATCAAGTTAGGATCAGGTGCCGTAGCGCGGTTAGCCAACCAGAGATATACCCAGCAGAACGTGTTCTTGTAATACTTGCGGGCCAACTGGCTTAACGACTGACCTTCTACTACCACAGCGTCTGCCTCAAGTTCCCAACCCGGCTGTAATTCTTTACACGAGTCATCCTGTTTGGGTTGTTCAACTACTACTGGAGCTTCCGTCTGTTGAATAACCTGAACCGGAGCAGCGTTCATGAATACTGTATCGCGATGGATAACCACAATCGTGTCACGATGGTAGAACAATACTGTATCCACAGCATGATTGCCTCTGCGGCGACGCGGGTGAGACTGATAATACTTCTCCTCCAGCACGTCATACGACGAGACGTTCATCACGTGGTTCTTCTTCTTGGCAGCAATCTTCCAGCGGAGCAGAATCTCGGCATCGTACATACCGTCGTTACGCTTGTTGGCCTTGTCCATATAGCGGTTGTCAACATAATCGTTGAGGAACATGTTGTACTGGAATCGTGCACCGATAGCAATCTGGCGCGATACGTTGAACTCAGCCGAAGCACCAAGGGGCACAAAACCTACAGACTCAAACTTGCCATGTGCATGGGCGTCATCTCCATCCTTGACATATTTACCGCTATCGCTAACTTTACCGTCAGCATTCAACTCTCCCGTATCGTGGAACGAAACGCTGTTCTTGTACAAAGTAGCACCGATACCTGCAAAGACGTTCAATCCGAAGATATCTGTCCATGCACGCGGGAACCACGCGTTGATAAGGTCAAAAGTCAGATATACTTGCCCCTTGTGCATCATTGCTTTATGAACCACCGCCCCTTTTTCAAGTGCGAGGGGTAAGACACCGTCCACATCACGGAAAGACTCATCCTTCGTTGTTTTGACTTGCGGCATTGCAAAGCCATAGCCCAAGCCGATACCCCACATAGGCGAGAAGTTGTATTCTACATTCAAACCGACAGAAGGATAACCAAAGTTGGTAAAACGCTCTGTGGGATAATCGCCGTTGAACACGTTCACACCGCCATGGAGGGTAAGAGAGAAACCGGTAGTCTCCCAAGCCATGTTGTACGTATCCTTATACGGGTGCACACCCATCTCCGTGGTATCCACCTTGGCAGGCTCTTGAGCCACAGCAAATGCAGCTACCCCGCAAAGGAAAATTGTAGAAAGTAAAGATTTAATGCGCATATCTTTATTGGTGTTTTTTCTATTTTTGCAGCCCAAAGGCAACACCCTTGAGTGATTATCACACAAATCGGGTGCAAAGATACAACTTTTTTTTGAAATATGCAAGAAAAATCGAAAAAAAGTTACAAAAAAAGAAAAAAAAGTGCAAAGTACTTGCAAATTTGC
>CALZOG010000042.1 GCA_945827635.1 uncultured Bacteroidales bacterium | reverse complement strand
TACTATCAATAACCCGTTGGAAGTATCAAATATGCGATAGTTTAATTCCGCCAACAGGTACTTACTATACTTTTAAAGCAAATACTGGAGAGTTGACTTGTGTGTCGCTTTTACGACACCTCTGCAGAAAATTGACTATTCAATTTGCATAATCCGAATAAAAGAGGCGTAAATGATGCAAACGTGATAGGTAAATTTGCATAATTCAAATAAAATTTGTACCTTTGTTCGCTAACTATCATCGATTATGTAAACAACAATTCAGCATATATGAAACTAAATCATCATTTAACTATTCTTATGGCAACAGCCATGGTTTGCATGGGCTGTCAACATAAAGAGCAAACATTCCAATACAACGTGGATAAGTTCTATGACCTTGAAATACTCCGCTACGACGTGCCGGAGTTTGATCAACTGACTCTCCAGCAGAAGTCGCTCGTATATTGCCTGAGCGAAGCAGCACTCTGGGGACGCGATATCCTGTTCGACCAGAACGGGCGTTATAACCTGCGCATCCGCCGCGCATGCGAAGACTTGTACCTCAATTATCCGTATGAGAAAAATACGGAAGACTTCGCCGCCTTCGAGCGTTACCTCAAGCGCGTGTGGTTCAGCAATGGTATTCACCACCACTACAGCGAGGATAAATTTCTGCCGGAATTCGACCAAGTTTGGTTTGAATCTGCTTGCAAGAAAGCCGGAGTGGAGTACGATTCAGCTATTCTGCCCGTGATGTTCGATCCTGCCGTTATGCCCAAGCGCATGACCGCACAGGACGGCATTGACCTCGTAGCCAACTCCGCCGGCAACTACTACGGCGAGGGCGTGACACAGGCTGAAGCCGAAGCCTGGTACGCTGCTCACAAGGATAACAGCCCTGAGCCGCTGTGGATAGGTCTGAACAGCCAGCTCGCCAAGGATGCTGACGGCAACATTGTAGAGCGCGTATATAAGGTAGGCGGCTTGTACGGCGAGGCGCTGGAGCATGTGGTATATTGGCTCAATCAGGCTCTGAAGTATGCCGAGAACGACAAACAACGTTTGGCAATCGAGAAGATGATTGAGTTCAACGAGACAGGCGACCTGCGTACATTCAATGAGTATTGCATCGCGTGGGTGCGCGATCTGGATAGTCGCGTGGATTATGTCAATGGCTTCACCGAGACCTACTCCGATCCGCTGGGTATAACCGGCACATGGGAGTCACTCGTGAACTTCAAGGACCTTACTGCTACCAAACGCACCGAACTGATCTCTGCCAATGCACAGTGGTTTGAGGACCATTCGACTACCGATCCGAAGTTCAAGAAAGACGAGGTCAAAGGTGTCAGTGCCAAAGTCATCACAGCGGCTATTCTTGCCGGCGACTGCTATCCCGCTACACCTATCGGTATCAATCTGCCCAACGCCAACTGGATTCGCAAGGAGTATGGCTCAAAATCCGTGACGATAGATAATCTTGTGCATGCCTACAACGAGGCAGCCAAAGGCAATGGCTTCAATGAGGAGTTCATGCTTGACGATGAAATACGCGCGCTCTATACCAAGTATGGCGCAGTGTGCGGCGACCTGCACACCGACTTGCACGAGTGTGTCGGCCACGGATCGGGCAAGTTGCTGCCCGGCGTTACAAAAGATGCGCTCAAGGAGCACGCCTCAACCATCGAAGAGGCAAGAGCTGACTTGTTCGGACTGTATTACCTTGCTGACCCCAAACTTGTCGAACTTGGCTTGATGCCGGATAAGGATGCCTACAAAGCAGGCTACTACCAGCAGATGATGAACGGCTTGATGACCCAGCTCGTACGTATCGAGCCGGGCAAAGACATTGAGGAAGCACACATGCGTAACCGCCAACTTATAGCCGGATGGGTATATGACCACGCAGCCAACGGCGAGGTAGCTATCGTGGAGCGTGACGGTAAGCACTACCTGCAAATCAATGATTATGAAGGCTTGCGCCGCTTGTATGGCGAACTGCTCGCTGAGATTCAGCGCATAACCTCTGAAGGCGACTATCCTGCCGCCAAGGCGATCGTTGAGAAGTATGCCGTCAAGGTGGATCCTGCTCTGCACGAGGAGATTCGTGCCCGATATGCCAAGCTTAACCTTGCGCCGTACAAAGGATTCGTCAACCCCGTATATACAGCCGCGCGCAATGCCGATGGCGATATTACGAACGTTACCCTCGACTTCACGGAAGGTTACGTTGAGCAGCACCTGCGTTACTCACGCGATTATAGTCCGCTGCCAAGTGTCAATTGATCTACCTATATCGAAAAGCATTGCCAATCGAATACTGATGCTTCAGGCAATCCACGGAGACCCTCTGATGAGGGTTTCTGTGAATATGCCGGACGATGTCGTCGTGCTGCATGACGCGTTAGAGAAGCTTTCTGCTTTCAGCCATCAGAATTTAGAATTCAGTGAAAAGCAACCTTTAGTGCTCCACCTCAAAAACTGCGGCACGGCATTGAGGTTCTTGCAAGTCTATTTGGAGAAATGTTATCCGGACGCAGCGATCACGCTCACCGGTGACCCGCGCCTGCTGGAGCGTGTCGGCAAACCAACAACGCAAACGGCTTCTGCCCGTATCCTGCATGGCGAAAATGTACCATCGATGCCAGATGAATCGCCGTACATCACTATGTCCCGTAGCATGGCTGAGTCGTATCCGAATATACGATTGGAGTACGATTGGAGTAGTGCCGCATTCTGGTATGAGCACATGGCTCTGCAGCCCTTTCTTTACCCTAATGCACCATCCAAACTGCTGTTGCAGGGATTGGCTGCCGACAGCTTGCAGGGCGATCGTATAGTTACAGATATTTATGCCGAGCATTTCGGCGTAAAAACAACCTTTACCGCTGCTGGAGCAATCATTGTCAATACTACAACTCGTCAATCAAAAGTCGATTGTCAATTGCCCGATCGTCAATTAGTATTGGATTTTACCAACTGTCCTGATCTCTATCCTGCTATTGCCCTTACGTGCGAACGGCTGGGTATCCCATTGATTGCAACAGGCACCGAGCGTCTTGCATACAAGGAAAGCAACCGCCTGGAGGCAGTTGCTTCGCATCAGGTGCGTCACGACCATCGTATGGCTATGGCTCTGCTTGTTGCCGGCTATCCGATTGACGACACAGCCTGCATAGCCAAGAGTTATCCGTCTTTTCTTTCGCAATGGTTAGCCGTAACCAAAGCAAATGAGTAATCTATAGGTTATGTCTGCCTATCAGTCGCACGCTGCGCTCAAACTCGTCTTTGCTGCTAATGGCAGCATTGCGGATTTGTGCTGTCCAATACGGACACTGCCACCGCTGTCGAACAGACAAGCACGGACGAAGAAGGTGTGTGCTACGATCTGCTCGGGCGAAAGGTAGCTGAACCGCAACCCGGAAATATCTATATCCGCAACGGACAGAAAATAGTCCTGTTCTAATCCTACTGATTGCGCTACACCGTTAGCCGTAAACAGGAATATTAAACTACTAAACTCGAATAGAATGAAAAAGATATATATGCACCCATGCACTGATTTAGCATTGCTTGCTCTTGTTACAGCAATACTCAGTGTGTCAAATGTTAATCAAGAATATGCAGAACCGGGCTCGCAGTTATAGACGCGTGCTGACCGCCATGCTCGTAATGGCGGTTAGCGGCATGTGCTGTGCGCAGACGGGAACTTCCGAAGCGTGGGCTACCAACGGCAGCAAACGCATGGAGTATCAGCAGGCTAAAGCGCTGGAACCTACCACCAAGACCTCGGCTCGTATAACGCTTGACCCCACGCAGACCTTCCAGACCATCGACGGCTTTGGCTGGATGCTCAACCAGGGTAGTGCCAAACTGCTCATGCAACTGCCTTCCGACAAGCGCAGGGCTACTCTCGAGGAACTGTTCGGTGCTGACGGTCTGCGCGCATCTATGGTGCGCGTGGCTATCGGCGCGTGTGACCTGAGCGAGAGCGATTATACCTATGCCGACAGCAAGGACGAGACACTCTCCAACTTCGCCATCGCACAACAAGATCTGTCAACCGTCGTGCCTGTCTTGCAGGAGATCCTGGTTATCAACCCCAAGGTCAAAGTGCTTGCCTGCTCGTGGACTGCACCCACTTGGATGAAAACCGGTGCGGCTTGGTATAACAATTACGTGGACGGAACGCTCAAAACTGAGTATTACAACCTCTATGCCGAGTATTTCGTCAAGTACGTCGAGGCTATGGCAGGCTGGGGGATACCTGTGTGGGGCATTAGTGTGCAGAACGAACCGCTCAACGGACACAACGACCCATCGATGACATGGACAAAGGAAACAATGTACAAGTTCATCGCCGGTAGTCTTGGACCCAAACTCCGTGATAGCGGACACAGCGATATTCGTATCATTGCCTACGACCACAACTGTGATGTAACCGACTTCCCCATCTATGTTGCCAAAAGCAAATACGTTTATGGCACCGCTTTCCACCTCTACGCAGGCGATATATCTGCGTTGAGTACGGTGTACAATAGTACCGGCAAGCCCGTTCTGTTCACCGAACAATACACCGGCAAGGATGGTGATTTCGGCGGTGACCTCAACTGGCATACACAGAATGTTGTGCTCGGTTCGCTCAACAATATGTCCACTACAGCATTGGAGTGGAATCTTTGTTCCGACCCGAACTACAACATTCATACTTCCGGCGGTTGCACAACCTGCAAAGGTGCACTTACCATCAATGGCACAAATGTAAGTTCGCGCAATGTCAGTTACTATATTATCGGTCATGTTTCGCGCGTGGTTGATCCCGGAGCAGTACGTATATATAGCAGCACAACTGCCTCTAACCTCAATTATGCAGCCTTCCGCAATCCGGATGGCAGTTACGGAGTGATCGTTTTCAATGATTTAGGTCAGGCGCGTAATGTGGCAATCGCCCTGCCGGACGCAAACGGGCAGAACGTATATGCCACTCATTCTTTGCCCACCTATGGCGTGCTGTCCGTGCGTATTCAGCCTGCTCCGCAAACTGCACTCGGCCAAACATCTGTTGCCGCGCCTGTCGCCAAACGGATCGTGGGCGGACAATTGCTGCTTGATTGTGATGGCAAAACCTATAATGTCCTCGGACAGATTATTCAATAACGTAAATAAGCTATATTATGAAGCACCTTAATCAACTCATTCTTTTTGCTGTAGCACTGTTGCTGTGTGCGCTGCCTGTGCGCGCACAACTTTATCTTGACACCAAGGCTCCTATCGAACAGCGTGTAGAGGACGCACTCAGCCGCATGACGCTTGCTGAAAAAATTGCCGTCATTCATGCGCAGAGCAAATTCTCATCCCCCGGTGTGGCGAGGCTGGGCATCCCTGGCATATGGTGCACTGACGGCCCTCACGGCATACGTGCTGAAGTGAAGTGGGACGAGTGGGATCAAGCCGGCTGGACGAACGATAGTTGCATCGCTTTTCCTGCACTCACTTGTCTGGCTGCTACATGGAATACCGATATGTCCCTGCTCTATGGCAAGAGTATTGGTGAAGAAGCCCTGTATCGCAACAAGCAGGTGTTGCTTGGTCCCGGAGTGAACATCTACCGTTCTCCGCTTAACGGACGTAACTTTGAGTACATGGGCGAAGACCCGTATTTGTCCGCTACGATGGTGGTGCCATATATCCAGGGTGTTCAGCAGAATGGGGTTGCCACATGCGTCAAGCACTTTGCGCTTAACAATCAGGAGGATGGACGTCACGTGGTTAACGCCAACGTAAGTGACCGTGCACTCTACGAGATCTATCTGCCGGCCTTCAAAGCCGCTGTGCAAGAAGGTCAGTCATGGAGCATCATGGGCGCGTACAACCGTATATGGGGACAGTACGCCTGCCACAACCACCGTTTGCTCGTGGATATACTTCGCGGCGAGTGGGGATTTGACGGAGCGGTGATCTCTGATTGGGGTGGCGTGAGCAATACCGATGAAGCTATCCGCAATGGTCTGGATCTGGAGTTCGGCTCCTGGACCGACGGACTGACCGAAGGCCGCTCCAACTCCTACGACATGTATTACCTTGCATTGCCTTACCTGAAGAAAATACAAAGCGGCGAGGTAGGCACAAAAGAACTCGACGACAAGGTGCGCAACGTGCTGCGGCTGATTTTCCGTACATCGATGAACCCGAACAAAGGTTTCGGTTCGCTCTGCTCCGATGCACATATTGCGGCTGCAAGGCAGATAGCCGGTGAAGGTATCGTACTGCTCAAGAACGATCCGGTAGGCAAAAAGAAAACCGCCCAACCTGTGCTCCCGATTGCTCAAGACAAGAAAACGATCCTTGTTGTGGGCGAGAATGCCATCAAGCAGATGACTGTAGGCGGTGGTTCCAGTTCGCTCAAGGCGAAATACGAGATTTCTCCCCTGCAGGGCATACGCGAGCGTGCCGCACAAGCGGGTGCAGAGGTACGTTACGTACGCGGCTATGTCGGTGACATTGGCGGCGAGTATAACGGTGTGACTACCGGTCAGGACTTGCGTGACAACCGTACACCTGACGAACTCACAGCCGAAGCCGTGGCTGCTGCACGTGAGGCGGATATCGTACTCTTCATCGGCGGACTGAACAAAGCCGACCACCAAGATGCTGAAGGATACGATCGCCTGCAATATGCTCTCCCGTACGGCCAAGATGAACTGATCAGTGCATTGGCTAAAGCTAATAGCAATCTGGCGGTTGTTATCCTGAGCGGCAATGCCTACGCTATGCCGTGGCTCAAGCAGGTGCCCGCTCTCGTGCAGGCGTGGTTCAATGGTTCGGAGACAGGTCACGCTCTGGCTGACGTCTTGTTTGGCGATGTTAATCCCTCAGGACACTTGCCCTTCACAATCATGCCTGAATTGGAGGATTATCCGGCTCATCAATATGGCGCTCAGGCTTATCCGGGCGTGAATAACGAAGTGGAGTACAAGGAAGACCTGTTTGTAGGTTATCGTTATGCTGATCTGTATGGGCAGAAGAAAGTGCTAAATTATGAGTCTTCCGGCAAGACCTATTCTATCAATCCTCCTAAGCGTAAGCCTTTGTTTGCCTTCGGGCATGGATTAAGTTATACTACTTTCTCCATGAGCAAAGCTACACTGGATGGCAATACCTTACGTGTTCGCATTCGCAACACGGGCACACGTGCCGGCAAGCAGGTTGTGCAATTGTACGTTGCCCCGCAGAAGCCTGTTGTCGCTCGTCCTGTCAAGGAACTCAAGGCGTTCCGAAAAGTGAGTCTGCAACCCGGTGAAGAGCAAGAAGTGGTGTTTGAACTTGGCGAGCAGATGTTCCAATACTTTGATGCAGATGCGCATCAGTGGGTAACGGGCAAGGGCGCATACAAACTTATGGTCGGTACGGCTGCTGATGCCATTCAGTCCGTTACCTCTTACAGCCTGCTCTGACATCCGTAGTCATGTATAATGTAGCGCTCTATTGCAGAATAGGGCGCTACATTATATGTGAGCATACGTTCCGCTATATCTTCACGGCATATCCTAAGATTATACGGTATATCCTATATAAATATCGCGTGTGCGCCTGCGCGTCAGTGTGCGCGCGAGGTGTATTCCTACCTGCAATACCTGATTTATATGCATTACGTGCGATATGCGCGCTTCGGCGATTGCTATCGACAGGTATATTATTTTTATGAAAAATGCGCCAAAATGCAAAAAAATGCATCAAAAATTTGCATATTCGAGATTTTTTTTGTATCTTTGTACGTTTTTGAAATAGAAATACAATAAATAATTATACAATGATTACAGAAGACAGAATTATTCCCGTGAAGATTGATGAAGAGATGCGAACCTCTTACATCGATTATTCCATGAGTGTGATTGTATCCCGTGCGTTGCCCGACGTGCGTGACGGCTTCAAGCCCGTTCACCGCCGCGTGTTGTACGCAATGTGGGATATGGGTAACACGAGCGACAAACCGACAAAGAAAAGTGCAGCAATCGTCGGCGAGGTAATGGGTAAGTACCACCCGCATGGCGACAGCAGTATATACGGCACGCTGGTTCGTCTGGCACAGCCGTGGGCAATGCGTTATCCGCTGGTATATGGTCAGGGTAACTTCGGTAGTGTGGATGGCGACAGTCCGGCTGCCATGCGTTACACTGAGGCGCGATTGGAGAAGTTGGCAGAAGAGATGCTGAACGATATCGACAAAGATACCGTAGATATGCAGCTCAACTACGACGACAGCCGTCGTGAGCCGACCGTGCTGCCTACACGATTCCCGAACCTGCTGGTGAACGGCGCAAGCGGTATAGCCGTAGGTATGGCTACGAACATGCCTACGCACAATCTGGGCGAGGTGATTGACGGCTGCCTGGCGTACATCCGTAACATTGAGGCACGTATCGCTAATCCCGAGACCGAAGAGATCACCGTGAGCGACCTGATGGAGTACATCAAGGCGCCGGACTTCCCGACAGGCGGTACGATCTACGGCTATCAGGGCGTGCGTGACGCATTTGAGACAGGTCGCGGACGCGTGATCATCCGTTCGAATGCCGATATCGAGACCGACAACAACGGTCGCGAGCATATCATCATTACCGAACTGCCGTACGGAGTGGTTAAGTCTGATCTGGTGTCGAACATCGCTGCTCTGGTGGACGACAAGCGCATAGAGGGCATAACCGATATTAGCGACCAGTCGAAGCGCGATATACGTATCGTGATTGACATCAAGCGCGACGCCAACGCACAGGTTGTGCTGAACAAACTGTACAAGTTCACCGCCCTGCAGAGCTCGTTTGCGGTCAACAATATCGCATTGGTGAAAGGTCGCCCGATGCTCTTGAACCTGAAAGACCTGGTGCGCAACTTTATCGAGCACCGTATGGATGTGGTTACACGCCGTACACGATTCCTGCTGAAGAAAGCACAGGAGCGCGCACATATCTTGGAGGGCTTGATCATCGCTGTCGATAACATCGATGAGGTGGTTAAGATCATCCGCGGCAGCCGTACTCCTGCCGACGCCCAGACTAACCTTGAGGCTCGCTTCGGTCTGGATGCCCCGCAGAGCAAGGCTATCGTTGAGATGCGTCTGGCATCGCTCACCGGTTTGCGTATCGACGAGTTGAAAGCCGAGTATGCCGAACTTGAGAAAGAGATTGCCCACTTGAACGACCTGCTCGCTAACGAGAGCTTGCGCTACGAACTGATAGCCGGCGAGTTGCAGGAGCTCAAGGACAAGTATGCCGACGAGCGCCGTACACGTATCGTAAAGATGGCTACGGAGTTCAACCCCGAAGATATGTATGCCGACGACGATATGGTGATTACCATCTCACACCTGGGCTATATCAAGCGTACACCGCTGGCAGACTTCCGCCAGCAGGGTCGCGGCGGCATAGGCTCCAAGGCAAGCAACACACGTGACGAGGATTTTATCGAGTACGTTCACACCGCGTCTATGCACTCGACAATGATGTTCTTCACCACGCTCGGCCGTCTGTACTGGATCAAGGTATATGAACTGCCGGAAGGCAACCGTCAGTCGAAGGGACGCGCTATGCAGAACGTAATCAGCCTGCAAAAGGATGAGAAAGTGTGTGCGTTCATCAATGTCAAGGGTCTGAACGATCCGGAGTATGTGAAGAACCACTACCTGATCTTTGCTACTCGCAACGGCTTGATGAAGAAGACCACGCTGGAGGATTACAGCCGTCCGCGTACGAACGGTATCATTGCCCTTGGTCTGCGCGAGGGTGACAGCCTGATCAGCGTAGCGCTGACCGATGGCGAGAGCCAGATGCTCATCGCATCTTCCAATGGCAAACTGGTACGCTTCCCGGAGAATACAGTTCGTCCTATGGGACGTACTGCAACGGGTGTTCGTGCAATAAAATTAGACGAAGATGGCCAAGATCACGCTATTGGCATGATTTGTGTAGATAGTAATAGTGAGGATACAGTTCTTGTTATTTCGGAGAAGGGCTTTGGCAAGCGTACCGCCCTCGATGATGAGAACGGCGAGCCTATCTACCGCATCACCAACCGTGGCGGCAAGGGCGTTAAGACCATGGCTCTGACCGACAAGACCGGTTCGCTGGTAGGCCTGCACGCTGTACAGGACGACGAAGACCTGATGCTTATTACCAAGAGCGGTACGGCTATCCGCATGGCAATGGACAGTATTCGCGTACAAGGTCGCGCAACGCAAGGCGTCAAATTGATCGAACTGCAGAAGCGCAACGACGTACTGATGTTCGGTTGCGTAGTGCCGAAGGAAGAAGAGGAACAGAATGGTGACACTGCACTTAATGGCGAGAACGGTGAACCTGCAGAAACTCCGGAAAACGTAGAACAGAATAACGAATAAACAATACGACAATGAAACAATCAATTTTTCTGGCAGCATTGATGCTGATAAGCACCGGCTGCTTTGCACAGAAATCTGCTATCCGTACGGCTAAGAACCTTGCCATGCAAGAGACTCCCGACTTCGATGGAGCACGTGCAGCTATTAAGCCTGCTCTGGAGAACGAGGAGACCAAGAATCTGGCTGAGACCTGGTACGTAGCCGGCTTGATTGGCAACAAGCAGAACGATAATATCTGGCTGATGGGTCAGATGGGTCAGACTATTGACAACGCAGCCAAAGGTGCAGCCGTTGAGGAGAGTATCAACTACTGGCTCGTTGCCGACTCACTGGCTATGGTGCCCGTTTATGACAAGAAGGGCAACCCCAAGTACGACCTGAAGACCCGCAAGAAGATTGCCGAGGCTATCGTGGACTATTTCCAGAAGCAGGATCTGGCTATCTATGCTTCGTATCTGGCTGAGCAGAACGACGATCTGGGCGTAGCCAATGCGTTCAAGATGCATTGCGATATCCCCGACCTGGCTATGATGCAGGATCCGAAACTGCAGGCTAAGTTGCCGAAAGATACCACGTACTACCAGTACATGAGTTATTCTCTGTCGTACTACTACCGTGCCAAGGCATTCGATGAGGCGCTGAAGATGGCTGAGCGTATAGCCGCTGATCCGGCTCATGAGGTTACGGCTTACCAGTATTTCTATGACCTGTACAAGCAGAAAGGTCAGCCTGAGATCGCCAAAGCCAAGCTGGCTGAGGCTGTTGAGAAGTTCCCGACGGAGCCTTGGTTCATCCAGAACATGATCAATGATCTCGTTCAGTCGCAGGATACTCTCGGAGCCGTTGCATATCTGGACAAGGCTATTGAGAACGATCCTTCGCAGGCACAGTATTTCCATACCAAGGCTACGCTTCTCAGTACACTCCGCCGTTTCGATGAGGCATTCACGTTCTTCCAGAAAGCCATTGACATGGATCCGAAGAACCCCGAGTATTATCTGAACTACGCTTATGCTTATTCCGACAAGGCTACTGTCATGCTGGAGGGAACGGACAATCTCTCGCAGAAAGAGTACATGGCTGTCAAAAAGCAGAGCGACGAGGTGCTCAAGCTCGCCTTGCCGTACTACGAGAAGGCACACGAACTGGCACCCGGTGATATGTCGTACGCTCGCGCATTGCGTCAGTGCTACTATCGCCTGCACATGGATAAGGAATATGAGGCTCTGTCTGCCGAAATGCAGAACTATTAATGGGCAGAATACTTGCTATCGATTATGGTAAGCGACGCACAGGATTAGCCGTTACGGATATGCTCCGCATAACGGCTAATCCGTTGCTTACGATAGATACAAGCGGCTTGCTAGCGTGGCTTGTTGATTATACGCGTCGTGAGCAGGTCGATACAATAGTGATCGGCTATCCGCGTCAGATGAACGGGCTGGATTCGGAGACTGTTCCTGCTATCCGCGCCTGCGAACAGCAGATACGCAGCAAACTGCCCGATATTCCGGTCGTTGAGTTTGACGAACGTTTTACCAGCGTTTTGGCTCACCAGGCAATGATCGCCGGTGGAATGAAGAAGAAAGACCGGCAAAACAAAATGCAGGTCGACAAATTAGCCGCCTGCATTATTCTGGAATCCTATCTGGATTCGCTGAGTGCCCGCTGAGGCACTTTTTTTATTTGTACATAAATCGTTTGATGGACTTCTTCGGGGTTTTCTCGAACGGCTCGTCTTTCAGCTCGATATCCGATACCTGCGAGTAGCCTGGTATGAGTTTGTTGAGCTTGGCTACGTTCTGCTTCATCAGCGCGCGCAGATCGTCAATGCTCATCTTGCGGGAAGTCTGCTCGTCAGGGAAAACGAGACCAACCAATCGTCCTTCGCGCTCCACAATGATGGATTCGCCTACACCCTCCAGGTTGTTGAGCTTGTCCTCAATCTCCTCGGGATAGATGTTTTGTCCTGAAGCACCGAGGATCATGGTCTTGTTACGACCCTTGATGAAGATGTTCTTGTGCTTATCCATGCATCCGAGATCGCCGGTGCGCATCCATCCGTCATCGGTGAAGGCAGCGATAGTTGCTTCCTCGTTCTTGTAATAACCCATCATCACATTCTCGCCGCGCACCAGAATCTCGCCTACGCCGTACTGGTTGGGTTTGTCGATCATCACTTCCATGTTCGGCACCGGTACGCCGCCTGAGTGGGCGACAAAGTATTTGGGCGGATTACCGCCGATGAGTGGTCCGCACTCCGTCATGCCGTAGCCGACAGAGATAGGGAACTTGATATCTTTCATGCAAGCCTCTACGTCCGGACTGATGGCTGCACCGCCGCAGATGAAGTAGCGCAGTTCGCCCCCAAACGCCTTGGTGAGTGCCTTGCGAACCTTGCGGCGGATCATCGGACCGGTGAGCGGTATACGCCAGAAGAACTTGATCACCTTGCGCGAGAGCAGTGGGTTGATGTTCTTCTTGTAGATCTTCTCGATCACCAGAGGCACAGTGACGACTATATACGGCTTGACGTCCTGCAATGCTTTGAGCAGGATAGATGGGGTAGGGCTCTTGGTGAGGAAATAGATATGTGTTCCGCAGCAGAGCGGGTAGAGAAATTCACAAACCTGCCCGAACATGTGTGCCAGCGGCAGCATGGATACGAGTCGTTGCCCCGGATCGACGGGCAGCATTGACATGCCTGTCTCCACATTGTTGCTCAGCGAGCGGCCGTTGAGCATCACACCTTTGGGCGACCCCGTAGAGCCGGACGTATAGTTGATCAGGCACATGGCGTCAGGATCCAGATCAAAGCGGAAGTTCTCAGCCGTTATACCTCTCGGATAGAGTTTGCGGAACGAAGCCTCCAACTGGTCGGCGTCAGGTACTTTGTTTTCATCCTTGGCGCGCAGGCAAGTCCAGTCTGCCAGATTGAAAGCAGCCTCAATGCCGGACAATGGTTGTGCGGACAGATCTTTCCACACAAACGGTCCGACGAACAGCAGTTTGGAGTCAGAGTGCGTGAGCAGGTGGTCGATATCTTCCGCCTTGAAGTCCTGCAGGATAGATACGACAACAGCCTTGTAGGACATGATAGCCAGATAGGCAACCGCCCAGTTGGCACAGTTGCGTCCGCACAGGGCAATCTTGTCGCCCTCCTTTATACCTAATAATTTGAATAACTGGTGCAAGCGAAGGATGGTAGCCGCCATCTCGCCGAAAGTGTATTGCTTCTCCTCGCCGTAATCGGACAACGCAGGGTCGTTCCACTGGTGGGAAGCAATGTTGCTTAAGTATGTGAAATAGTGTTGGTTCATTCTATATACATTACGAATAGTAGTTAAGACAATTCGAGCATTCGCTGAATGGGTATAATCGCTTGTTTGGCAACAGCAGGCTCGACGTTCACTTCGGGTGACTCATTGAGCAGGCAGTTGTACAACTTCTCCAACGTAACCATGCGCATGTACTCGCACTCGTTGCACATGCAGCCTATATGCTGATCCGGTGCGAGCGCTTCGCCTTCGGTCACTTCGGGCGGAACGGGCAGGAAGAGTGCCTCCGGGCAGGCTTTCTGCATCTCGTGGAGCACACCTGTTTCGGTAGCAATGATGAACTTGCGTGTGTCGGGGTGCGACTTGACGTAGTTGAGCAACGCTTGTGTCGAGCCTATTACATCCGAGAGCGTGAGAATAGTTTGCTTGCACTCGGGGTGGGCGAGAACAGGTGCATCCGGATGTTCGCGCTTGAGTGCAATGAGTGCCTCAACGCTGAAGCGTGAGTGTACGTGGCAAGCGCCGTCCCAGATAGCCATCTTGCGGCCGGTCATCTGGCTGATGTAGTGCCCGAGGTTATGATCCGGACCGAACAGGATAGGTTGGTCGGCTGGGATAGACTGTACAATCTTCAATGCGTTGGAGGAGGTGACAACAATATCCGTCAGCGCCTTGACATCGGCAGAGGTGTTGACGTAAGAGATCACTTTGTATCCCGGGTGTGCCTCTTTCCACGCCTTGAGGTCGGCAGCCTTGCAGCTGTCAGCGAGCGAGCAGCCGGCGTTCACGTCGGGGATAAGCACTGTCTTGTCAGGGCAGAGGATCTTGGCTGTCTCTGCCATAAAATGTACACCGCACAGAACGATGATTTCTGCATCAGTCTTGGCGGCTTTCTGTGCCAAGGCAAGCGAGTCGCCGATGAAATCAGCCACCTCCTGTACCTCGGGGCGCTGGTAGTAATGCGCCATGATCACGGCGTTCTTCTGTTTCGCCAACTCGCGAATGGCTTTTGCTAATTCTATGTTTGACATATTTCTCTAAACTCTAAACACTCAACTTCTCTCAACCCTCTACTCTCAACACTCAACTCTAAACACTCAACTTCTCTCAACCCTCAACTCTAAACACTCAACTAACCATTCAGCGTCTCATGCAGTATCTCCGAAACCGTCGGGTGGGGGAATACCACTTGCTGCATCTCCGCCACGGTGTAACCCATGCGCACGGCAAACGAGGCGGCTGCAATGAATTCCGATGCAGGATTACCGATCAGGTGTGCGCCCAGTACGGTCTTGTTGCGTTTGTCAATCAGCAGTTTGCACAAGCCTGTCTCGCCATCATTCTCCGCCATGAATCGTCCGGAGAAAGTCATGGGCAGTTTCTTTACTTCGTAGAAAGTCTCTATTCCTCCGGCTTTGGCAATGCCTGCTTCGCCTTCCATCTCGGTGTAGAAATCACGTACCTGCAGTTCGGTCAGTCCCACGGAAGCAATCTCGGGATTCGTATAAACGACCGAAGGGATAGCGTTGTAAGCGATACGTTGCAGCGGAATCTGCTTGAGCATGCGGCCTACAGCCACTTCCGCCTGACGCGAGGCTACGTGAGCGAGCATAACCTTGCCGGTCACATCGCCGCAGGCAAACACGTTCGGCAGGTTCGTTTTCATGAAATCGTCTACCATGATAGCACCGCGGTTAAGTTCGATATCCGTGAGTGCCTCCAGCCCCTTGAGGTTGGCGCGGCGACCGACGGATACAAGGATCTTGTCGGCAGATAAAGTTGAGTGTTGAGAGCTTAGCGTTGAGGGAAGTTCATTCGTTGATAGTTTTACGGTATTCCCTTCTATTGCCTCAACTTTGGTGGAAGTAAGGATGTTGATACCGGCTTTGCGGTACTTGTCGAGCAGAATCTGCACAACCTCCTGATCCAGGTTAGGCAGGATAGTCGGCATAGCTTCAATTACCGTCACCGGCACACCCAATTCATGGTAGAGCGTGGCAAACTCCATGCCTATCACTCCTCCGCCTACGATGATAACGGATGCGGGCAGTTCTGTGGCAGCGAGTGCATCGGTGCTGTCCCAGATGGCAGGATTGTCCTGTATGCCGGGTATGGGCGGCACGAAGTTCGTTGAGCCGGTGCAGATCATCAGGTTCTCCGCCTCGTAGGTCTCACCGTTGCAGGAGATAGTCACTTGTTCGTCCGTGCGACTGAGCACAGCGGCTGCGCCGTTGACGATCGTGCAATGCTCGTTGTTCAGGCGCTGACGAATGCCTGCTACCAACTTGCGCACAACGATGGTCTTGCGCTTTTGCATGGCGGCGAAGTCAAAGGTCACATTGCCGGCAGTCACGCCGTACTTCTGCGCGTGCGTGGCGTTGTAATACTGCTTGGCACCGTACAGGAGCGATTTGGTAGGTATGCAACCTACGTTCAGGCACGTGCCGCCGAGAGCGGTCTGCTCAAACAGGATCACATCCTTGCCGGCTTTGGATGCGAGTTCGGCTGCCGTGTATCCGGCAGGACCGCCACCTATGATTGCTAAAAAGTATCTCATGTCGTATTCTTAATAGGGATTTCGGAATTTTATGAGGCAGATTTGGGCTTTTCTGTTGAGGGAGTTATGTGGGACATAATGACCGAAACAAAAGCGCAAAGATGTCCATAAAAGCCAAAATTAGCACGACTCAAACTGTCGGAGGAAACGTACATCATTCTCTGAGAACAGACGCAGATCCTTCACTCTGTACTTGAGGTTCGTGATACGCTCTACACCCAAACCGAATGCATAGCCGCTATATACCTTCGAGTCAATGCCGCAGCTCTCCAGTACGTTCGGGTCAACCATGCCGCAGCCGAGGATCTCAACCCAGCCTGTACCTTTGCAGAAACTGCAACCCGTACCGCCGCAGATGTTACACGATATATCCATCTCTGCGCTGGGTTCGGTGAAGGGGAAGTATGACGGACGCAGACGAATCTTCGTTTCTGGTCCGAAAAGTTCTTTCGCAAGATACAGCAGAACCTCGCGCAGGTCGGCAAAACTGACGTTCTTGTCGATGTACAGACCTTCTATCTGGTGGAAGAAGCAGTGTGCGCGTGCGCTGATAGCCTCGTTGCGATATACGCGTCCCGGGCAAAGCACGCGGATAGGCGGTTTCTGCTGGGTCATGACGCGCGTCTGAACGCTCGACGTATGCGTGCGGAGCAAGATGTCGGTAGGCTTTTGTACCCCTTGTTCCTTCTCGATGAAGAACGTGTCCTGCATGTCGCGTGCCGGATGTTCGGGTGCAAAGTTCAGCATGCCGAATACGTGGCGATCGTCCTCTACTTCCGGTCCGTCAGCCACCACGAATCCGATACGCGAGAAGATGTCAATAATCTCTTCACGCACCAAAGACAGCGGGTGACGTGTACCCAGTGCGATAGGGTCGGGCGTACGGGTGAGGTCAGGTTTGTCCTGCAACTGCGTAGCCTGCTCAAACTGCTCGCGCAGGGCGTTCATGCGCTCGGTAGCTTTATCTTTCAGGGCGTTGAGCTGGGCACCTAACTCTTTCTTCTGCTCGTTGGGTACGTTGCGGAACTCGGAGAACAGCGAGGCTATCTCGCCTTTCTTGCTCAGATACTTGATGCGCAATGCCTCCAGCTCTTCGGCATTGGCGGCACTCATACATTCGATTTGGCTCAGTAAGCCGGATATACGTTCAGTTATGTTCATATATATGTGTTTTATTCGAAGTTGTTGGCGACACTATTTATCCGAAGCATTGACGATAAAATTCGTTGCCGCCCATAAAAAGCCTACAAAGGTACAAAAAAAAATGCACATTTGCAAACTTTCCCGAAGAAAAATTGCACAGTAGTGCATTTTTTTGTGCAGGAGTGCCTGCTTATGCTCGCATAAGGGCAGGTGCTACGGCACAAAAAAGTCATTGCGCCAGCAATATTTTTCTTCGGGAAGAAACCCTGCTTAAATGCCCGACATTGCTGCGCTGTAGCTTCGGAGGGAACCCTTTAGGGGCGTGCCGAAGTTACGAAAAAAATCGATATTTGCAAATAAATTTCTATTTTCTGCTTCATTTTAGGAAAAAAGTACAAAAAGATTTGCAAATATCATTTTTTTTTTGTATCTTTGCGAGGTAAAATAGTAAAACCAACTCGTTATGCCGGAATGGGAGAGTGCTCAGGAAGGTAAACAAATAGGAAGAATAGAACCATTAAAATAATAAGTTATGTTGCGCGTAAAAGATGTTGACTATCAAGGCGACTACCGTTTAGCACTCACTTTCAGCGATGGCGTTCATAAGGTAGTTGATTTAGAGCCGTACCTGAAAGGTGAGGTTTTTGGCTCTTTGCGCGACAAAGAGCAGTTTATTCAGTATGCATTGACGCCGGTCACCATTGAGTGGGCGAATGGTGCTGATCTTGCTCCTGAATATCTCTATGAAATAGGAGTGGCAGAATAGCAATATTCTGCTATGGATACGTAAAACTAAAACGATATGAGACAAGCCACATTACATCGCACCCCTGCAGTTGGATTGAATCCTATGCAGATGCATTTGGTTAGCATGTTGAATTTCAACTCTTCAGAAGCTGCGGGACAACGTTTGAAGAAAGCCTTGGAATTATTCTATGCTTCCGAATTCGAGAGTGCCAAAGCACAAATGTTCGCTAATGGAGAATTAACTGAAGAGCAAATTTCAGAAGGGGCTGCTAAACATTTTCGCACTCTCGCATTTCAATGTGTTGAAAGAACTTAATTTCCCAAAAGTCGATGTTGTGAACTTGACGGAATTTATCCACATTTTATCAAGCAATTAACCTCTTCTGCAAGGTTTATTAGCAGCAACGACTACCTGATCAAGGAGGAGCTATAAGCCACTATAATCGCTGCCACCGACAGCGTAACAATCGGTGCATCCGCTGCCCGAGGATGTAAAAACAAAG
>CALZOG010000041.1 GCA_945827635.1 uncultured Bacteroidales bacterium | reverse complement strand
GATCCCATTTACGATGCAAAATTACAAAAATATTCACAATTTTGCAAATTTTTCGGCAAAATGTTTGCAAAAACCAAAAAAAAATTGTAATTTTGCATCAATTTTGAAGGATATACACAATAAGGATTATTCCGTTGTGAAAACATCCAAAGTGGCATGTGGGCTTTCGGGCGTACATGTCGCTTTTTTTATACAGCCATGCAGGAGGTCGTCTCTATCCTTCTCGCCCTCGGTGAATTGGCGCTGTACATCTATCTGCTTATCGCGCTATTTAGACATGACTTTCCGGGCGTATAATCAGCGGATTTGGGGTGTTTCGATGTGAAATCCGCTGAATAAGCGCTATTGCTGGTATTCGGTAGGAGGGGTGTCGGGTTTGTCGCAGTTGATATACAAGGTGTCGTAGATATACACGGTGTCGCGTGTGTGTACGGTGGGCAACATGTCGGGGAACTCCTCGGCAAGGCGGCGGAGTTCGCGACGTTTCTGCTCGTCGGTCTTGCCGGTCCATACGGACAGCCCGAGTTTGATACCCGCCGTCCACGGATGCAGAGCGGTGACAGCTTTCGTGCCGATCAGTCCGTGGTACTCGGGCATGAACGTATAGCCGTTACGGCTGTTGGCGAAGCCAAGAGACGTCAGCCGGCTGACAGGCGTGGCTAACAGATCGGTGACCGTATATTGCCCGTAGGCGGTGATGATCAGTTCGGTGTGGGCACCGCAGTGGATCGTGGTGCCCAACTCCATATACACGGCAGCGTTCCAGCGGTTGAGGTGCTGCAAAAACGATCCTTGCTGCGGCACATCGGTCTGCTCGGTAATGAATCTGCCGGGCAGGTCTTGCAAGGTCAGATCCCAATACGGGTAATAACCCGAGTGGGTGACAGAACCTGAGTGGTGGCGGTAGTCGGCAAACAGCGGGATCTGCAGTTTGGCTCCGAGTGCGGCATACACACCGGCACGAGGGTTGTTGCGTCCGTAGTGGTGCAGCGTGAATCCCAAGGGAATTTCAAGCAGGTACGCCTCCTGTTGTTCGTACCAGTCGGCAAACGTCATACGGTGCTCGTATTGGTCACCCGAAGCGTCGGTAAGCAGATCCTGCCAGACGTAACTGCCGGTGAGCGAGGCAACCGATCCGAGGCGCGTGAGCTGAACGCCCGTTTGCAGACCCGTCTCGGGCACGAAGAACCAGGTGTAGCCTAATCCTGCAGACCACGTATAGGCGGGATACTGCCTGCCGCCTTGCAGGTCGTAGCCCAGACTGCCTATACCTCCGCCAGCGGTGATATCGATGTTGTGTGACATCTTTGCCCTGACAGGCGCAGCCTCAGGGATTTCCGATGCTTGTGCGGCGAGCGTGCCGCACAGGGCTATGGATAGCAGGAACTTTTTCATTGTACAATCAGTTTATGGTTAGCGGAAATATATATACCCGGTGCAGTAGGTTTGCCGCACGGGCGTCCGTCGATGGTGTAGTAGCACTCGGGTTGTGCGGTGCTGTGCGGATCGTCCAGTGCGTCAGGCGTATAGTCATAGACGCATGAGCGGTACAATAGTCCGTCGGAGCCGGTCATATATACCTGATACGCGCCATTCAGTCCTCCGGGTTCGCGGTAGTATTGCCCGGTAGCGTCCGGGATGAGAATGCCGTTCTTGTACCACTGGTACGCCACAAAGTGCAGGTCGGTTGAGTCTGTCGGATTGCCGTTGCCGGGATTGTTGTCCACAAACAGCAGGTCGTCCCACTTCTGATGCACAAAGCCGTCGGTGAGCAGCGTGAACGGGAAGAAGTGCGTCGAGCCTTTGCATGCCGTACCACCGGTGTAGAACGTGAGCGAGATATAGAACGTGCCGATCGGTGCATTGGCGGGCAGAGGGATAATGATGGTACTGTCCTCCGGCAGTTCGGCGGCAAGCACGCTTACGAATCCTGCCTGCTGCGCATCAGACGGAAAAACCAGATCGTAGAGGTCGGGCTCGCCTTCGGTCACGGTGAAACGGACGGCAAGGGCGGTATCGCTTCGGCACAAGTCAACCACAGGATCGAGTTCCACCACGGGGCAGATAACCTGACAATCCTCGCTTGTGCCGTCAATAATGATGGTTACGGTACCTGCACTGGTTGTCCAGTCGGAGAATCCGCTGTTGTCCTTCACTTGTCGGAAGAAGATATATGTGCCTCCTTCCGCCATGGGGAAAGATTGTATAGGCATCGAGGCGGTGTCGCTATGGAAGATCGGCTCGCCGTTGCATAGCCAACGGTAGGTGTACTGTCCGTTGCCGCCGGAGGCGGTGTCCGTCTCGGCGAGTGTGCCGGTGTAGCGGGGATGGCAGAGCGTGATTGTGAACGAATCGATAGCTCCCGGCTCGACGGCTTCCAGCACATAAACCTTGTGCTCCGACTCCGATTCAATGGGCGTGGTGTTGCACGACTCGTCGCTTGCCCTGCGTGTGAACGTGTATTCGCCCGGTTCGGTGAAGGTGAAATTGAGCGTGTCGGCTGCGGCTACAGAGCCGTCGATATACACGGGATTCTTCGTGCCGGACGGCGTGACGGCTTTCCACAGGTAACTAAATACGCCTGCACCGCCCGTGGCAGACTGCTCGCTGCGGATAGTGAATGTTTGCGGCACGCCGTAGATGGTGTCGGGTTCGTCGAACAGTTTGCCTGCATCGAAGGGGGTGAGTACAGTAAGATACAAGCGTCCGGGCGACTCGGTCCAGTCGGTGGTACACTGGTAGTCGTGCGCGTAACGGCGGAAAGCGTATGTGCCGGACACGTCAGTAGGCAAATTCCGATTGCGGTACTCGTTATGACCGAGGTAAACAGTGTCCATCGGAATGTGTGCCAGCGGGTGGTGCTCATCGTCGTACACTACGGTATCGCGAATAACCATGTAGCGGTAACACATGTTTCCGTCCTGCTCATCGTCCTTGCCGCCAAGCGGTTCTTTGCCGCCGTTGGCTTTCAGAATATTGACGTTCTCCTCGCGCCAGCAGGCGGTAACCGTGCCATCCATCTTGCCTGCATCGAACTTCTCGTAGCCTTTGACAATGGCATAAATCTGCTTGCTCGTACTGCCTTCAGTCACGGTGAGTATAACCTCTTGATTGCCGCAGGGACGAACGACTTGTGCACTATTGGCATTCTGGATGTGAATAACATCCTCGCCGGAAGAAGTCCATACGGAACTGCTGCCGCCCAACAACTTGAATGACTTACGCGGCAGGTTGCCCTGCATGGGTGCGCCTACGCCCTCTGCGCGCTCGACAGGCAGATTGTCAGCGTCAAGGAGGATAGCGTTGGTGGAGACGCGTGCTGCCTCGTGATTGCCGAAGCACTTCAGGCGCGGGTAACGGTAGTAGCCGTTGGTGACGCACTCCCACTCGCTGCGGTTAGTGTACGGATTGGCGGGGGAGAAGAACGTGGCGGACTTCTCGATGGCGTACTGCGTGTTGTCGAGCACATCGGCTGTGCCGTAGCCGGTGGCGTAGGTGCGCGTTACTTGCTGGTCGAAGCATATTTGTGTGAGGTTGGCTGCGGCTGCCTCGTTCAGTCCGAACAATGCGCCGGCATGTTCGGCACCTTTGCAGTAACCGGCGTTGTAACACTCGTTGAGGGTAGCCGTGCTTTTGTTCACACCAATCAATCCACCCACATGGCTGTTGGCGTCGGTGATGATGCCGCAGTTGTAGGCATACTCCAGTTTGCCGTAGTTCGTGCCAATCAGTCCGCCGATGTTATCGCCGTTGTGAGCGATGATCTGTGCCATGTTGAAGCAGTGGTGCAGTCGTCCGCGGTTGATACCGATGAAAGCGCCTACATTGCTTGTGGCGTCGGTCATGATCTGTCCCTGCGCAATGCCGAGATTATGAACGAGTGCTTCCGCACCTGTCTCGGCTATCAGTCCTGCGCCGGTAGGGAAGGAGTTGAGGATATACAGGTTGTAGATGACGTGGTTGTTACCGTCCAGTTCGCCGCGGAAAGGCGTAGCGGCTGAGCCGATAGGTTCCCAACTCGGCGGTAACTCCTGCGTTCCGCCAAGATCAAGATCGGCGTCCAGGCGGATACGTTTGCCGGCAAAGTCGTCGGTTTGACTTTGTTGTGCCACCCAGGCGAGGTGCTCGGGCGCGGTAATGACATAAGTAGTGCCGCTGATGGCAGGGGCTTGCGCAGTGCCGTTCCACGGCGTGGAAACAGCAGCAAAGGAATAGGTGCCCCCTAATGCCATGCTTATCAGCACAGCATTTACAAGTGCAAAGATATGTTTCATAGGAGTGTGTTTACCCGATACGCCAACAGTCGGTTCTATTCGATCCGATGTCCGGATACGGTGAACGTACCTGTAGGTGTGATCAGTAGCAATTTGCCGTTAATGATTGACAATTGATAGTTAGCAGCCGGTGTGTTGCAGCCGGGTAGTGATATACCCGTAAAGACTGATGCATCCGGGTCGCCGGGTATGATAGGCGGTGTAGGCAGAATCTCGTTGCCGTCAGGTTGCTTGAGGTCGCCTTCGAAACCTGTAGTGGCAAAGTCGCCGGCATAGACGTGGATAGGTGTTCCCTGTTCATCGAGTACGGAGAGAATGTACGTGTAACGCGACGCTTCGTCCAGACCCGTCACCTTGAACGATAATGTGTAGGGCAACTCACCTGCTTCCTGCCTGTTGCGCTTGGGAGCGAAGGATATGCCGAGTAGTTGTCCGCGGTTGCCGAGTGTGAGGTGGCAGAACACGTTTCCGTCTTTGTAGATGTCAATCTGGTAGGTGTTTGCCAGTGAGTCGGTCGGCCACGTGAAGTCGGCTGTCGTCTCGGCGGCGTCCACAATCACCGTGCGCTGAACCATCGCGGAGTCGGGCGTGTCGTTCATGCGGAAACGTCCCCAATACGGGTGTTCGCGGTATAGTTTACGGCTGTCGGGCAGCACAGAGAGCCAGGCGCTGTCGGGTATATCTGCCAGTGTGCCCTCGCTGACCATAGGCGGCGTGGCTGCCCAGACGGTGATATGTGTGACGGCACTATCGCCTTTGAACGCATTGTCGCCGATCAGCACGACGTTCTTGCCGATTGACAGTTCGCGGAGTGCCGACCAGTTCTCAAAAGCGTTCGTGCCGATGGAGACGACTTTGTCGGGAATGACGAGGCTGTCTTGCAGTTTGATGCCGGAAAAAGCACTACCGCCAATCATCGTCAGTTCAGTCGGCAACACGATAGAGTCCAAGTTCGGACATCCCGAGAAGGCGTTATCACCAATCGTGCTGATGCCCGCAGGCATCTCCACACGGGTGAGTGCTGTACAGCCGTTGAATGTGGCGGAATTGATCGCTTTCACGTTCTCCGGTATGCTGATATGCTTGATTTTCGTACACCCCTTGAATGCCTCCTGGTGAATAGCCGTCAGCGTGGATGGCAGCAACACTGTCTCTAACAGACTGTTTCCCATAAACGCTCCCTGACCTATCCATTTGCAACCCTCCGGCAACTCTACTTTCTTCTGGCGCGTCCACTGGCATAGATGAGCCGGCACAAACTCCACATCCGGACCGAAGATAAAATCCCCTTTCCAATAATCGTACAGATTATAGAATACGGACGAAGAAGTGGGCGGATTCTTGGCGTTCCAAACGATAACAGGGCTATTGTGAAGGCACCATGAGATCTGTTTGTTTGAACGGAACGTAGCCGGAAAGAATAATGTATCCCGAAGCGGAATAGTGGCTACACTATTCTGGTCATATACCGCACTATTGGGTTCGCCGTCAAAAATACTTCCGTCAATCACCTCCAGACAATCCGACCAGCGGACAGAGTTCAAGGCATAACAGTTCGTGAACGTCATCTGACCGATATACTTGACGCCCTTTCCAAGATCGCACTTCACCATCGTCGTGCAGTTGGCGAAGGCGCATTGTCCTACCGTGTCCACCGAGTTAGGCAGTTTGATCTCTTTCAGCTTATAGCATTTCTCAAACAGATACGCAGGAATCTTCGTCACGCCTTCTGGTATGTCGCACGCTGTTAGGTTCCACCACTCGCGGAAAATAGCACCGCTGAATCCTGTCAATCCTTCCGGCAGAGAGATTGTCTTGCAGGAGTTATACGGATAATAGGTCTCATAATTCGTCGCCCACGAGGAAGCCTGTAGCACCTGTTTGTTCCACCAGAGGCTGTCCACGGTGTTCTTGAGCACGCCGTATCCCTCGATAGTCATGTGCGCGGTCTCAGTGTCGTACGACCACGTCAGGTGCTCGCCGCACACGCCGGTATACACCGTGGCTTGCACACTGCTGCCAAGCATTGCCAGGCTGACAAGAATAATACATACTTTCGTTTTCATGATCGCATATTATTTGATTCGGTTCCCTTGTACATCGTACATGCGTCCGTTGTACATCAAATAGATTTGTCCGTCTCGCAGCACCTTAGTACATTGTTCATCGTGCCCTTGTACATTAATTATCTGCGTGGGTGTTTCGACAGCAGCAGCTGTATGGAATTGACCGGAAACGTTGCTGATGGTTTGCGCGTTACTGTCTTCACCGTTGATAGAGTACCAATAGTCCGTATTGGATTGCAAGCCTTGAAGCGTGTAGAAGAACAGTCTGGTCGAATATTCGCCGTCCGACTCGCTATGGCGTGTCGGTGCATGAGGGTTAAAGTGCAGACCTGTCATAATCCCGTTGCGGTCAAAAGTGATGATGAACACCTCTTCCGTCCGCGTGCTGTCGGAATATACGTGCAACGTATAGGTCTCGGCGCTCGGAACCGATGTCCATTGGAAGATGGCACTGTTCGTATTCGGCACTACCGGGAAAAGGTCACCGCCTTCGTGATTTTGCACAAGACGCACTGCTTTACCTACATAGCGGTTGTCTTGATAAATATTCGGTGTCAACGGAATATAGTAATATGCGCCGTTTGTACCATTGGGCGTGGAAGTCCAGTAACGGGCAGTATTTTCCTGATATACAGCTGTGCAGTATTCACTCTGCCAGTCCATTGACCGCTCGTACGTAATCGGTAGAAATACCGCTCCTGCCATTTCCATGAACATCCACTCATCTGCGGTGTAGTTATTGGGAGCCGCAGTGGAGTCTGTGCTATTGGAAGGCTTGAAATGCAAGTCGGCAGGTATCACCCAGTTGTCGGGTAATATGATAGAGCCATTCACGCCACTCACGGTGCCGTTGGCATAAAGCGATGCAGCATTTTCGCGTCTTCTGAAAAGGTAGTCCCACTCATCTTTGGTCAACGTACGCCAAAGATTGGCTTTCTTACCTCCGTTGGAGATAGCATTTCTTCCCCAGTCGGTGAATGAGCCGTAGTTGCTATTGGTAGAGGTGCTAGCAGTAGGGTTATTGCCTGTTCCCCAGCCAAAAAGATCGAGCCAGCCTTTGTAAGTCCACACCCAACCTTCGGTTGAGTATTGGTAATGACGGATACGTTCGTTTGCCTTTCCCACAAAGTTCCATTGGTTCTCGGCAAATCGCCATGTGGACGTACTGGGTTGGTACTGAAGGTTGCCACGCGAGAAAGCTACCGTGTCCGTCGCGCTGATGGCGAACCTGCCACGCAATGCGCCTTCTGTTGCGTACGCGCTCGCTCCATAAATATCGGTAACAAGGCTGATCAAGAAAAACAAGACAGACTTTTTCATTGTGTATTTTGATTAAAAATTCAACTTTTTTATAGTACATGCAAAAAATCTTGCCTGTGGATTTGCATATGTCAAAAAATTTTGTTATCTTTGTATCCGAATTGCAAAATTTGGAGTGTACAGACACTTTCGAAAAACAATGCAAAGGTACAGCTTTTTTTTGAAAAATGCAAATTTTGCAGTTGTATGAGAAGTATTTTGAACGAAATAAATGCAGCTGAAAATCAACATATTACAAAAAGTGCCGCAAAAAATAGTTGTACGCGCTGTTTTGTGTGTCGTTTTAGGTGTGATGTTATTCGTTACTTCGTGTCGTTTTGGCGGTTTTGATGCCCAAAAGCGCCTTTCGGAGGGTGAAGAATACTACCGGTTGGGTACGAGTTCGAACCAGAGCAGCCGATATGAAGAATCGACCACTTACCTGAAGCACGCAGAGGAGGTTTTGCTCAGTATTAAGTCTTCCGAACTCGGATCAGAAGATTGGCAGCGGCGGAATCAATTGCTCGGTTACACGTGGTTCTATATGGGTAACTCCTGCGAGAGCGACCAGCTCTACAACGTGGCGCAGGGCTATTACCGCAAGGCTATCCCATTGCTGGAGCAAGGTTCGCACACGATGTATCTGGCTTGTGCGTATCGCGACCTGGCTCGCACCATAGCAATCTCGCAAGGCGAGCGTGACAGTGTGCTTCTGAACTTTCGCCTTGCCGAGCAGTACGCTCATGCTGCCCAAAGCGAGTTGCTCGTGCTGGATATACAAGCCTACCGCTATCAGTTGTGTTATCCTGACAGTGTAGAGCAGCGTCTGGCAGTATGCCGCAGGCTGGCGGAGGAGTATGGAGCGCATGCGCGTTACTCGGAGATAGTGGAGATCCTGCTTGCCGAGCATGCCACCGATTCGGCGGCGTACTATCTGCAACGGTTGCAGCCGAAAGATTCGGCTTACGCCTACTGGTTTGAGCAGAGTTATACCTACCTGAGGAGTAAAGTGCTTCGCCAGCGCGGGCAGTCGGATACCGCATACGCGTTGCTGCTGGAGTTGTATGACCGCAAGATAGATGAGCTGCAACGTGACGCAGGAGCGCGTACGTACGCGCTCGCGCTTCAATATGATGTAGAGCGCGAGAAGCAACTTGCCGCCGAGGCACAACGCGAACGAAGGTGGCAACAAGCGGTGTCGGTTATACTGGTGCTGCTGCTTGTGTTGTCCGTAGTGCTGACGGTAGTGCTGTGGCGCTACTGGCATCAGCGCCGGCGCGAACAGACAGCGGCGATGCAGGCGCTACGCGAGAAGTATGTGCAGCAACTGCAACTGGCGCTCGAGCGGCTGCAACAGAAAGTCAGTCTAACGCGCGAGATAGAGATGCAGCGCATGCGAGGCAAAGAAGTCGAGTTCCCCAAGTGGCTGCAGACCTATCGCGACGAGCAACTGACAATGAGCAAGGAGAGTCTGAACGAACTGGTGGAGTCCGTCGATAAAGCCTTGGACGGAGCAATCAGCCGTCTGCGTGCCGATTATCCGCAACTGACGGAGAGTGATATGCAGTTTGCCATACTCAGTATCATCGGCGCGACGGACAACGACATGAGTATTCTGCTGAACGTGCAGAAGCAGACAATCTACCACCGCCGGCAGATTGTACGCAAACATATTGACGCCACGATAGATGATATAGATGCGTGGCTGAGGGCATACGTATTGAAAATTGAAAATTGAAAGGCAAAAATTGAAAGGTAAATAGAGATATGTATTTTGACGAACTACCATTGTCCGACGAGGTGCTGGACGCATTGTGGGATATGCATTTTGATACGTGCACGCCGGTGCAGGAGCAGACTATACCTGTCATTCTTGACGGTCGTGACGTGATCAGTTGTGCGCAGACCGGCACAGGCAAGACGGCAGCGTATATTCTGCCGCTGCTGACAAACTTGCAGTACGACCACCACGATCCCGACAAACTGAACGCGATCATCATGGCACCTACGCGCGAACTGGCGCAGCAGATTGACCAGCAGATGGAAGGCTTCGGGTACTATGTGCCGTTCTCGTCCGTACCCGTATATGGCGGCAACGACGGCAACAACTTCAGCACGCAAGCCAACGGACTGAAGACAGGGGCGGATATAGTGATTGCCACACCCGGACGACTGCTTAGTCACATGAACATTATGGATATAGACTTCTCGGGCGTGAAGTATTTCATTCTGGACGAAGCCGACCGGATGTTAGATATGGGCTTCTACGACGATATCATGAAGATCGTAGAGCACCTGCCCAACGACCGGCAGACAATCATGTTCTCCGCCACGATGCCCGAGAACATTCGCCGTATGGCAAAAAAGATCATGCATAACCCTGCGGAGGTGAAGATAGCCATCAGTCGTCCGCCGGAGAGCATAGCGCAGCGAGCACTATACTGCTACGAGGCGCAGAAGACCCCATACGTTATTGACCGGCTCAAGGAGGCAGGGCTGAAGAAAGTGATTCTGTTCGCCGGCAAGAAACAACGCGTGAAGGAACTTGCCGTTCTGCTCGGCCGTCAGGGACTGAACGCCCGCGCCATGCACAGCGATCTGGAGCAGAAAGAGAGAGACGCGGTAATGCTGGACTTCCGTAACAAAAAAGTGGATGTGCTGGTGGCTACAGATATTGTGGCACGTGGAATCGATGTGGACGATATACCGCTCGTCATCAACTACGATGTGCCTCGTGATGCCGAGGATTATGTGCATCGCATCGGCCGTACCGCCCGTGCTGAGAACAGTGGCGAGGCGATTACGCTCGTCAGCCCGGAGGATGCGAAGTATTGGGGTAAGATCGAACGCTTCCTGCAACGCGATATCCAGCGTCTCACCCTGCCATCCGCGTTGGGCGATGCGCCGGACAACAGCCTGTATGCCCAATCTGAACATAGTTCGCATAAACGCCACTCGTCGCACCGCTCATCCCATGGCAAGCACTTCTCACGCCGTGGCAATCGCTCTGCTTCCCACTCCCGCAACCGCAGCCATGAGCAGAAAGTGTAGAAACTAAGCACATTTAGTTTTTCGAACGTTGTGTTCAGCTGGAGTAGCGTTGAGATAAGTTTGTTAGTTGTCATAACTCTTACTATTCTCTATAAAATCCTTAAATTTTCGGCAAAAGAAAGAAATTTTTTCATTTTGCCGATTTTTTTTAGATTTTATTTGCATAATTCATTTATTTTTTGTAATTTTGCATCCGAAATGACATATACGCATGTTTGTACGAGTGTATGTTGTTTCGTTGCTATCACGCCGGTAAGGGCATTATGTCGCTTCAGGGCGTGGCAAATATATTGACATAAAAGGCGTTTATTGACGCTGTTCGCGACTTGTCTAAATCTTCGCAGGATTTCAAGTTTGTAGTCACAACAGTAAGCAATGAATGTCCTCGGGATATGCATTCATACCCCTTACGTGCCTGTATTGAGTACGTAGGTTTTGCATATTCGGCGTGAGGCATCAGTTGTTTTTCTACTACAAACGGGGATTGCGAAGCCCTAGACAAGCGTGAAGAGCAAATGTACTTCACGCTTTTGTTTGTATATATACCCCTCGCGATAGGATTCTCTTTGAAATCAAAACAATACTAAAATCTAATAACACACAAACCTATGAAAACGATTCGTATAGGTAAACATAGCTCTAACGACTATGTAGTGAATGAAGATACCGTTTCGAGGTATCATGCCCAACTGACAGTCACTGATTCTGGCGAGGTCTTTATCAAAGATTTAGGCTCTACCAACGGTACGTATGTGGATGGAAAAAGGGTTAATGCAGACACCAAACTGCTTGCTGGAAATGTAGTGAGATTGGGTAACAAGGTCATTAACTGGCAGGAGATTTCCCAAAAGCAATCCAATGCTACCAAGATCTCTGCTCAGCCGGCTTTCGCTAGCACTATGGGGCAGTACCTCGTAGGACGTGATGAAAAATGTCAGATACGTTTTTCTCAAGCCGAGGTTAGTAGCCGTCATGCTATGTTGGATAAGAATGCGAAAGGAACTCCGCAAATCACAGACTTGGGATCTACTAATGGCACGTTTGTTAATGGTCAACGCATTTTCTCTGCCACAGAACTGAAAAAAGGTGATGTGGTTCTACTTGCAAACAAATATTCCCTGAATTGGGAACAATATATCCCCGCTGGCTCCTCTAAAAAGATTGCAGCCAAGGGCTTCAACTGGGCTGTTGCAGCAGCTTTCGTTGCAGCTATAGTTATTCTGGCGGGAGGAATATTCTATTTCGCACAGAACCGTGCATGGTCTCCCGAGAAAGTCTATTCTACCTATAAGAGTAGTGTGGTGTATATAAACACCTATATCCACTATACGCCCTACTATCACGGAGTAAAATTATCAGGGCTAGTGTCTAATGATGAAGATTTTAAAGCATACTATGTGGATGGATTGACTGTCTATAAAGGCTCTACAGGTTGGAGTGGTTCAGGATCGTTTGTTTCTGCTGACGGCTTGATCGTCACGAACCGCCATGTAGCAAATATGGTCGCAGAGGATGATAATCGCAACAAAGAAAAAATAAAGAAACAAGTAAAAAATGATTTGGCATCGTGGTATAATACATTGGCTGCCTTCTACAGACGTTCGAATAACTATGCACAACGTCAAAAGATCTCTGAAGTGATGGATAATGTGAAGCTAATATACAATACGGATGAGGAAATTGACATTAGACTGGAATATGATTTCATGGGTGTGTCCTGCAACGATACCCACTATAGTGGATTGAATGATATGATGCCATGCACATTTATTCGAAACCATCCTAATGACAATGTGGATGCTGCACTCATTCAGTTGAATAGTAAGAAGACTCCGGATAATGTCAATATTGTTGATATCGTTAATTATGCCAATCCTGAACATATGAAATTAGGAAGCAAAATATATTCCATTGGCTTTCCATATGGAGAGGCTTTCGGACAGACAGATATAGGATTGGAGGCCAATAATCAGAGTGGCGAAATCACGCAAGAATCTGGTGATATTCTTTTTGGGCATAATGTGGCGATTAAAAGTGGAGCAAGTGGTTCTCCTGTTTTCGATTCCCATGGGAGGTTTGCAGGCCTAATTGTCAGCACCAAAGCCATCGCATCGGGTATCGGTTACAATTACGCCGTACGGCCAGAACGTGTGGCAGAATTGATAAATAATAAATTCAATTAATATTCATTAAATAATTTTAATCTTATGGCAACAAAAACATGTCCGAACGGACACAAGTACGATTCCACTATCTATGGTGACAATTGTCCTTTCTGCCCTTCAGAAAGCCAGAAAACCAAAGTGGCAAACAGCTTTTGCGATGACTTTGATATGGGCGGAAAAACAAAAGTGGCAGGTGGAAACGACATGGATGAAGCTTTAACACGCCCTATGACAAATCCGGCCTTTGAAACCGAAGAACCGGAGGAAGGCGGCACCGTTATCCGTGTGGTGGGACAACCGGACAATGCGGCTAATGCCGGCAGAAAGACCGTAGGAGTGCTGGTAAGTTACTCCGTGAATGAGAATGGAGAAGTTTTCAAAGTGCTCGAAGGACGTACATATATTGGTCGCAGCAAGCAAAACGATATTTCCGTACCATCCGACAAGAATATGTCGTCCAAACACTTGATGATCCTCTTCCGTGAAGCGGAAGGACGGTTCTGGGCAATTGACCAGGATTCGTCTAATGGAACATATATAAACGGCGAGTTTGTTAGCGACAAAGTGGCTCTCAAAACCAACGACATCATCGTCGTCGGGGCAACCAAATTTATTTTCTTAGCAATTCCTCAGTAATGTCTATGAAAACAGATGATTATTCCTATTGCCAAGTAATAGGTATTACCGATAGGGGTTTGAAACGTGCAGCCAACGAGGATTGGTTGGGCGAACGCAAGACCCCGAATGGATGGGTGGCTGTCGTGTGCGATGGTATGGGAGGCCATGTAGGAGGAGCTGCGGCATCTCATATTGCGGTCGAGGCAATACTGGATTTTCTTTCTTCCGAGTATTTTGAAGATCCGCGTATTGCTATCGGCAGAGCTATTGATACCGCCAATGCTGCTATTCAGCGCAAGGCCATGCGCGAGCCCGAACTGCAAGGTATGGGATCTACCTGCGTACTGCTCATCGTACGGGATGGAAAGGTGTATATAGGCCATGTCGGAGATAGCCGTATCTATCTGATTCGTGATCACCGTATCCATCAACTGACTAAAGATCATTCCTATGTACAGATGTTGGTCGATATGGGTGAAATTACACCGGAGCAGGCCGAACATCATCCACGCAAAAATGAGATCACCAATGCATTGGGTATCCCGCAAATGCAACCTGCTACCGTTATGCAGAATCCTATTGATCCGCAGGCGGGAGATTGTTTCTTGCTTTGCTCCGATGGATTAAGCGGTATGGTGGATGCAAAAACCATTGAACATGTAGTGAGTCAGCAGATGCAACTCAGTGCTCCGGACCGAGCCGCCAAACTCGTTGAGAAAGCCAAAGAGGGAGGCGGTCTGGATAATATCACAGTTCAACTGGTGGAATTTGGTGCTACTCCTGTCATCGCATCCGCCGATGAGACTCCTGTAACACGTAAATGGTGGTTCTGGACGATGCTGGTCGTACTTATCTGCGCTATTGCCGCTTTCGCCTGCGTGTTCCTCTTTGGTGGAGAAAAAGACGAGAATCAAGCTGAAACGGCAGCTATGCCTGCGGTTAAGACTGAACAAACAATCAATCTCGGATACCTGAAGCCCCAAAGCGACACGGTGCTGCTGCTCTCCATCAATACTGGAAATTCGGATACAAGTACAGTTATTTTCCGGGATGCCAACAATGGCTATCAGAATAGCATCGAAAATGTTGCATGGCGTAACGTTCATTACGATAACGGCAAAATCTCGGTAAATTATGATGCTATGCCTGTCAATGGTAAAATCAATGGTGTGGTGCGTGTCGCAAACAAAAATGTTAAGGCTTTCTCTTTCAAATTCGAGTCGGCTGACTGCATTTATACGATTGAGGTGGATGTTGACTATCCACAGCCGAAACCGGCAGTGGCACCGAATTCCAAGCCGTCAGACAAGAAAAAAGAAACCCCTGCTTCTTCCCGGAGTCATAGAGTAGGAAAGAAGCCCGCGGAAAAAGACATTGCTCAGGAGATTGATACTATCGTACAAAAGGGGGATTCTGTAATCCAGAAAGCAGTTCCGGTAGGGCAGAAAGCGGATTCTGCCGTTTCTTCGCTACCAAGGGATTCAGTTGCAACAGCACCTGCTCTTCCTACCGATACTCTTTCTTCTAAAAAACATTGATCAGTTATGTCAGAATATAAATTGGTCCGTGAAATAGGTAAGGGAGGAATGGGAACTGTTTGGTATGGAATCAGACAGTCTGATGGTGCAGAATGTGCTATCAAGTGTCTGCGCGCCAAATTTGTTTCCATTCCCGACTATCGGGAGTTTTTCGACTCTGAGGCACGCGCGTTGAAACGGTTCAACCACCCGTCAGTAGTAAAAATAATGGGTGACACGTTCACAGATGCTGAGGGAAACCTGTACTTGCCTATGGAGTTTGTTTCAGGTGAGACTATCGAACATCTGCTCAAACAAACCGGACAACCGTTCCCCGAAGATAAGGCCATACGCATTATGTGCGATATATTGGATGCCTTTTCCTATATCCATAGCCAAGGACAGATCCATCGTGACATTAAACCTTCTAATATCATGTTGCGTCCCGACGGACGAATCTGTGTCATTGATTTCGGTATCGCTAAAGATATGAAAACAAACACGGGTAAGACTGTAGGACGTCAGGTAGGAACGCATGGATATATGTCTCCCGAGCAGATTGACGCGCTTAATATTGACCATCGGACGGATATCTATTCATTGGGATGCTTGTTCTACTATATGCTCACAGCTAGACATGCCATTTCCAAACGCTCGAATGATTATGAAACAATGTATGCCATTCAACGGGAGGCTTTCCCTTCTGTGAGAGCAGCCAATCCTGCGGTGTCCATACAGGCCGAGAACATTATCAATAAGGCTACTGACAAAGATATGAGGAGGCGTTTTCAGAGTGCGGCGGAGTTCAAAGCTGCGTTGCTAAACCAGATAACCTCCACTCCTCATGCTACTATGCAGAATGTTGTTGCTTCGACCCGTCCTTCGCTTGGGAATGTGGTAGGACATTGGACTGTCACAGTAGGACGCGCCGGGCAAGATATCAATATCCCAAACAAGTATGTCAGTACGATGCACTTGGATATCAATCTTGATGCGTCCTACTCTACGGGACCGAATGGAGTGAACCGTATTCTGACATTGACGGATCATTCTACGAATGGAACCGGTCTGAACGGCAAGTATGTACATAATGCTACAGAGATTATTCCTGTTGATATTCTGGATGAAAACACGATACAGGTTCCTGAGATACTATTGGCAGGACGCGAGGAATGCCGCTTGGAGTGGCAGATGGTTGTCAACACGCTCGTGGCGAAAATGTTCCGGAATCTCACTCAGCTTCCCGAGACTGCTCTTTCGAATCAAGAAAGCACTCAGGTCAAAGAATCGGAGGTGACGCAAAGCAATAATGAGGATTCTTCTTATTTTGGCACGGTCCTCCTTTCTTTCCTCTTCCCTATAATCGGCTGGATTATATACTTGGTCAACCGTTCCGACAAGCCGGTTAAGGCAAAAAAAGCACTTAAAGCGGCTTGGTGGGGATTTGCACTTGGAGTTATTCTCAATTTCATATTATCAGTATCAAATATTTAACACAATGATTGGAAAAGAAATTCTCAACTATACTATCGTCTCCTTTATTGGCAAAGGAGGCATGGGTAGTGTATATTTGGCAGAACACATATATATCAAGCAGCAGAAAGTAGCGATAAAGGTTATTAATGCTGATATGGTAAATGATTTCACTCGTTCTCGTCTTCAGCAAGAGGCTGAGGCATTGGCCCGCCTCAATCATCCCAATATCGTCCATTTCCAGGACTATCATATTGATGAGGTGGGCAATATCTATCTGATTGAGGAATATGCAGAAGGCGTCAGTCTGGAGAAATTCATCAATGAGATTAATGGCTTAGTTGTTGAGGACAGAATATGTGCCCTGTTCGAACCTATTCTGGACGCAATGAGCTATGCTCATAAAATGCATGTCCTGCACCGCGACCTCAAACCATCCAACATCATTATCATGGCCGACGGCACGCCTAAAATCCTTGATTTCGGTATTGCTACACTGATGCGCGATGATGCACAGGAAGACGGCTTGATTATGGGCACACCCTCGTACATGTCGCCTGAGCAGGTGAAGGGGGATAAGTTGGACGAACGCTCGGATATCTATTCCTTGGGTGTAGTGTTGTACCAGATGCTCACCGGTGTCGCCCCCTATGACACGACTACTATGTCTGAGTTTGAAATCAACAGACACGTGGTGGAAGAGGAACTCCCCAGACTGAAGAGCTATTACAAATATACCTCCGATGCCGTGCAACGTGTAGTGGATAAGGCTACCAACAAGGACAAATCCAAACGCTACCAAAGCTGCAATGACTTCAAAAAGGCTCTTCATCAGGCGATATATCCGGCTACTATATCTGTCAAGGTTAAAATAGCGGCGGTTTTTGTATTGTTATTAACGGTCGCAGGAGGATGGTTCGGATGGGACTATACACGTGTCAAAGAGACCTATTACAAAGATTATGCAGAGGTGTGGGGCGTTCCTGTGGGAATCGGCAAACTCAGCCCTACAGAGGTGCATCATAGGGAGCAATCCTATCAAATCAAAACCAAAGCAGGCAAAATCATTTCACTGGCTCTGGTGGACGGGGCAGGGAAATTGACCAAACACACCGATTCCGAACACACCGCTGCGCGTCATTCGCTTATTCGGTATTTTTACTCTTCCAACGGCAATATTGACTATACGGAAATCTATTCCAAAGATAGCGTTTTGTTGTATCAAATGGACTATAGTGATAATCTCCGTACAGTCACTTTCCGCCGTAACGATCAGTTCCATACTGAGATGGATTTGCAGGCGCATACTACCAACCTTACATCACAAGACGGTTTGTTTGAACGTAGCCGCATATCCCGTTACCTGCTTACTTATGACGAGAACGGTTTCTTGTCTGAGAAACTCTTCGCAGGATTCCAGAATGTCAGACGATGTGATGCTGACCATATTTATGGTATCAGGTATAAACATGACGATCTGGGCCGGATTATAGAGGAACAGTTTGTCGGCATTGATGGCAAAACCAAAGGAAATAGTTTCGGCTTGGCTATCAAATTGTTCTCCTATGATGAGAAAAACGATTGGACAAGTGCCACTTATCTAAATTCGGAGAGAAAACAATCACATGACGGTAATAATTGCTGCGTGGTAAATTTGGAATATGACCAATGGGGTAACCGCATAAAAGAAACTTATTTCTCTCTGGACGGAACCCCCTCGTTGAGAACGGATATAGGATGTTATGGCTTCTCCTATGTTTTTAACGATAGAGGCAACCGCATTAAACAAACTACACTGGGACATGATTTTCAACCTGCGTACAATAAAAGTGGATATGTTAGCAGCATACTTTCATATGATGATAATGGCTATTTAATAGCTGAGCAAATAGTGGATGAAAACGATAATCCTGTCCTCAATCATTCAGAATCCAATTTGCTTGGATATTCTTCCGCTCAGTATGTAATTGATAGCCATGGTAATACGTTGGAAATGCGCGCCTACGATGAGAATGGAAATATCTATGAAACAAATGGGATTAGCACTATCCGTGTGGAGTACGATGGCAACTACCAAATAACAAAAATGAGTTACTTCAACTCGAATGATGCCCCTGCTTTGGTAGGGGGCTATTATCACTATTTCACAAATGAATATGATAGTATTCAGCAGTTGATTTCTGTACATTATTATGACGCCAATGGAGAACTGACTGAATGTTACGAAGGTTTCGCTGAGCAACGGATGGCTTATGACGTACACGGAGCGTGCACTCAAATTGCATGTTATGGAATCGATGGCAAACCGACCATGTGTGTAAGTAGGTATGCGTTTGAAGAATTACAATACGATGAACAAGGAAAT
>CALZOG010000040.1 GCA_945827635.1 uncultured Bacteroidales bacterium | reverse complement strand
CCCTCTAACCCTCTCCTGATACAGGAGCACGGCGTAGATCGGATCCGAAGAAAAGAATCATTTGTTATATAAAGTATAGAGCATTGATTCAATTCCGAACGCAAAGATACAAAAAATATTTTAATTATGCAAATGAAAATGCTAAAAATGTGCAAAATATATGCAAGAAAGTACAAATTTTAACGGAAAGCAAGGGGAGGGCATATAAATATGCCAGACATAGACGCTATTATCGGCGGCTCGTATAGAGTCGTTGTTCGGATAGTATCCGAACGTAATGAACGCTGGTAAGGACGGCAAAGCCGAGGCCTGCATTATATGCAGGCGCAATAAACATAGTGACGGAAACAAAATGACATAACAAAATGATGTAAACAAAATAATGAAACAAAGGGATGGAAACAAAGGGACAAACGGGCGTAAATATACGCCCGAAGGGGAAAATGCGAGAAAGTACGAAACTTAACGGAAAGAGCAATAAAGGATGGAAGCCGGCCGCAAAAATGTGGCAGAAAAGAACAACCGCAGGGCATGCGGGTAAAAGAGATGAAAGGGAGAATAAGAGACTGACCAGACAGGGCAAGCGGATGGCAGTCAGGCGCAGAGGTGCTTGAGAACCAGCGAGGCGAGCAGGTTGCCGAAGATAACGGTGATATGCGCCAGTGTACCATTAGGAACACCCCGCTGCGTGTTATTGGCGGGGACCCTGTTGGCGCGATCAGGAGATTCGTAGGCGTTGGGCATAACCTCGTCGCTATATACGCACAGGAACTTGCGGGCTGGGTAGGTGCCCGACTGCTTGAACTTGTGGCGTAAGGTGCGTGCCAGCGGGTCGCCGGCAACACGCCAGAACTCGGCAATACGGATCTTTGTCGGGTCGAACTTGCGCGCCGCGCCCATGCTGCTGAACAGTTCGGTATGTGGCAGGCGTGTCACAGTGTTGATGAGCAAGGATTTGTCGGTCAACGAGTCGATGGCATCGATCACGTAATCATATTCGCTCAGATGAAAACTCTCCGCCGTCTCGGCATTGAACCTGCCGTACACGGTGCGGATATCCGCGTCAGGGTTGATGAGTTGCAGGCGCTCGCGTAGCACCTCAACTTTCGGCTGACCAATGGTGGCGGTGGTTGCCATGAGCTGGCGGTTGATGTTCGAGGCAGCGACCTCATCGCCGTCCACCATAGTCAGATGACCGATGCCCGAGCGCACAAGCGTCTCTGCACACCATGAGCCCACGCCGCCCACACCGAAGATAATCACGCGGGCTGCGGCTATACGCTCCATCCGTTGCTGACCAAGCAGCAACTCGGTGCGGGAGAATATGTGGCTTGTGTTGTCGATAGTGATTCGGCTTTTATCTGTGAGAACCATAGGTACGTCTTTTTTCTTTCAGCAGTCGCAAGACTGCGGTCTCTCTTCTGTCAGCGCAGCGGTCTATAACAGCTTGTTCAGGCGTTCGGAGTCGAGGCGCAGAAGCACTGCCAGCAGCAGAGTGAAACTGATCATCGATGAGCCGCCGTAACTGAAGAACGGCAGCGGGATACCGATCACAGGCAGCAAGCCCAGCACCATGCCGACATTGATCGTGAGGTGGAAGAAGAAGATACCCACCACGCAATATGCGTAGATGCGCGAGTAGTTGTCACGCTGACGCTCGGCAATCAGTATCAGGCGCAAGATAAAGATCAGGTACACAATCAGCAGACCTGCCGAACCCAGGAATCCCCATTCCTCACCCACGGTGCAGAAGATAAAGTCGGTGTCCTGCTCCGGCACAAAGCGCAGTTTGGTTTGGGTACCCTTGAGGAACCCTTTGCCCGTGAACTGTCCCGAGCCGATGGCGATGAGCGACTGATTGACATTATATCCGGCACCGGTAGGGTCGTCCTTCAAGCCTAACAGCACCTCGATACGTGTGCGCTGGTGCGGCTGAAGCACTTTGTCGAACACCATCGTACACGCCTCGCAGAAGATGAGCGACATGGCGACATACACCGTTACAAGCAGCAGCGGGAAGTGACGCCTGTAGAGTATTACTGAGGTAAAATATACCAGTGCCGAAAGCAGGGCAATCAGCGAGATGAGATTGAAGTTAACGGTGTGCCAGATATTGATGATCAGTCCTGCCGCGTACAACAGGATAACTATGCCGCACAGGATAAGTGCGTTCTTCCAATCCTGCTCGTGCAACCACATAAATCCTACCACAATGGCCATCAGTACCAGATAACAGAGCAACACGCCCACGTTGCCCTCACCCCACGGCAGCGCTACGCCGCCAAAACGGATGGAGCAGATGAACAGCAGCACAAACGACAATCCGCCCGTCAGTACGTAACCCGACATGCCGAAGCGGTAGAACATGATCAGGAACGATGCAAACACCAGTGCCGAACCCGTCTCACGCTGCCATATCATGATTATACCTGCCGGCAATGCGAGCAGCATGACAGGAGTCAGCAAGTCGCGCCACGAGCGAAGATGGTAGTCGTAATTACTCATGTATTTCGCCAATGCCAGTGCGGTAATCATCTTAGCCAACTCCGCCGGCTGGAACTTAAGCGGACCTATATCTATCCAAGACATTGATCCCTTGGTGTTGTGCGCCAGTAACGGCGTGGCAAGCAGCACCAGTATCCAGAAGGCGTAGATAAGATACGCTGTAACCTCGTAGGTTCGTCCCTCGATGAACAGCACGGCTATGCCCAATACGCAGGCAATGCCGATCCACAGAAACTGCTTGCCGGCGCGGTTGCTCAGGTCGAACAGAGAGGTCTGGTCGAACGTGTAACTGGCACCGTAGATGTTCAGCCAACCGAACAGGGCAATCACTATAAAGAGGATGATTGTCCACCAGTCAAGACCTGATATGATACTGTTGCGAGTCACTTTGTTTGTTTTAGTCGATAGGCTATAGTCGAAAGTCGATAGTCTATAGTCGAAAGCGGTTAAAATTTATTCGGATGAGGGGTGGGTGAGTACGGCGTTGACCATCTTGTTGTAAATGTGCTTGCGCGTAACGGTGCCGGTGAGGTACTGCTCCATCAGCAGCGAGGCGATCGGTGCCGCCCATGTGGAACCGAAACCGGCATTCTCTACTACAACCGCCACGGCGATCTTCGGGTTGTCTTTCGGCGCAAAACCGATGAAGATAGCGTGATCCTTGCCGTGCGGGTTCTGCGCCGTACCGGTCTTGCCGCACATCTGCAGGGAGTCGATGTTATACCAGCGACCTGTGCCGTTGGTCATCACGCGGTGCATACCTTCGGCAGTAAGGTCGAACCAACGGGTGTCCATATCCGTCTCGTGCCGCAGCTCGGGGTCAGTGGTGAGTTCGGTGTTCAGGTGCGGCGTGATGTAATAGCCGCGGTTGGCGAGTGTGGCAGCCTGATTGGCGAGTTGCAAGGGCGTAGCCAGCAGCTCGCCCTGACCTATACTCAGGGAGCGGATGGTGATGGCTTTCCAGCCTTTCTCGCCATAGGTGCGGTTGAAGAGCCGCTCGGCAGGAATAACGCCCGGTGACTGTTCGCCAATATCCGTACCCGCAAAGCGGTTGCCAAGACCGAACTTCATCACATCCTTGCGCCAAAGGTTGTAGCGTTGGCGGAACGTGGCATTGCCGTCGCCATAGCCGTCGCGTTGCAGCATGTCGCGGAACGCGCACCAGAAGTATGGGTTACAACTCTGCTCGATAGCACCCGGCAGGTCAACCGGCGAGCCGTGGTGGTGAGTACACTTGATAGGGGTCGATCCGGGACCTGAGCACGGGTATTTGGTGGTAGGCGTTATGCCGCCCTCCTGCAGGCAGATGACCGTTTGCAGGGTCTTGAATGTCGATCCCGGTGGATAGGTAGCTTGCGTGGCTCGGTTGAATAACGGCTTGGCGGGATCGTTGAGCAGGCGGTTGTATTGCGTTGAACGCTGTTTGCCGACCAGGATCTCGGGATTCCACGTGGGGGAAGACGCCAGAGCAAGGATCTCGCCTGTGGCTGGTTCGATAGCCACAACGCTGCCCACTTTGCCCTGTAACATCTGTTCTGCGAGAGCCTGCAACTGAATGTCCAGCGACAGGTGCAGGTCGGTGCCTGTGACCGCCTCTACATCCTCTGCTCCGTCGTGGTAAGAGCCTTGGATACGTCCACGCGAGTCACGCATGATCACTTCGACACCTTTCGTACCGCGCAGGCGCTGCTCGTAGGTTCGCTCCAGACCGTCGCGTCCGGCGTAGTCGCCCGACTGATAATACTCGTCGCGGTCGATATCTGCCTGCGACACCTCGCCTACCGAGCCGAGTATATGTGCCGCATACGGGTACGAGTAGCCGCGCAGCGTGCGCTTGCGTATACCCGCTCCTGAGAACTTGTACGATGTTTCGCGCAGCGAAGCAATCTCCTGCTTGGTGAGTTGCGCCATAAACACCTGCGGCGTGTAGGTGGAGAATCCGCGGTTGCGGCGTTTGTCTTTGATGGCATCTATACGCCGTGCAAACTCGAGACTATCGATGTTTAGACATTGGCAGAACGCCACGGTGTCAAAGCCGTGACGCATCTCCTGCATGATAAGTGTGACTTCGTAGATAGGCTGGTTGAACACCAGCAGTTCGCCGTTGCGGTCGTAGATGAGTCCGCGAGACGGATAGACAACCTGGCGCAGCAAGGCGTTGTTGTCCGCTTTTTGCTTTTGCGAACGATCGATGATCTGCAGCCAGAACAACCGTATAATAAAAATCAGAACCACCAGTGCCACTGCGCCGGCGATGATATACGGTCTTCTGCTGTAAGGATCATTGGTCATGTACGATTGGGTGATTTACGATTTACAATTTAGGATCGGGCGATTGGGCTGTTTAGGCGTTCTTGCGGAGGTACTCGAGCATCAGCAGCAGGGCGTAACTGAAGATTCCGCTCAGGATGATTTGCAGTAACGTATAGCCGAAATGTGCAAACGTGAATGCCTCGAGCATAAATACAATGGCGTGGTGCACCCCAACCAGTATAGCCACAATCCGCAGCCAGTTGCCCATGCCAATGGTATCGGATGTAACTGCACCTTTCATACGATCAATGTCCTGCACCACTCCGCTAACGAGCAACGGACGCAGATATGCCATCATTACGCAGCCTGCCATGTGTATGCCGGGTGCATGGGTGAACAAGTCCATTACCATGCCAATGGCTGCACCGATGAGCATCTGCAGCCAACGAGGCAACTCGATAGGCAGCAGGATAATCGCCCAAATATAAATGAACGGGTGCACCAAGCCCAGCCAGTGCAGGTTGTCGAGCAACAGCACTTGCAAGAACAAGAGCATGATGAATATGCCTATGTATTTAAGCCAATTGGACATTGTAGTCGATAGTCAATAGTCGATAGTCGATAGTCGAAAGTCAATAGTCGAAAGTCGATAGTCGAAAGTCAATAGTCGATAGTCGAAAGTCGAAAGTCGATAGTCGAAAGCGGTTATTGTATTGAGTCGAGTTCGGCTCGGTGGTTGTACTTCAGTATGTGCACGGCACGCAGGCTGCGGAAGTCTGTTGCCAATTCAATATCAATGTCGTAGTAGGAATCACCCTCACCGATAGATACGTCCGACACTACGCCTACCGGCATTCCTGCGGGGAAGATGGCACTCATACCGCTGGTGACGATCGAGTCGCCGACCTTGATATCTACGTGCCGAGCTACATCCTCCAATGCGGCGTGCCGGATATCCGGCATGTGCCAGTGGAGCGTAGCCATGTAGTCGTTCTTGCCGATACGTGAGGAGATGTACAATCCCTCATGGATAACCGGTGCAACAACGGCAAAGTGTGTACTGACTGACTGCACGACGCCCACTATGCCATCTTTGCCGATGACACCCATGTCGGGCGTTACTCCGTCGCGTTCGCCTTTGTTGAGGGTGAGGTAGTTGTGATGGCGGTCGTTGCTGAAGGCAATAACCCGTGCAGGAATGAAGGCATAATCTCGGTCAGACGGCAGGTAGAAAGTATTATCCGTTATCGTCTCGTTATCGTCTCGTTTACGTGTCGTTATCGTGTCGTTTACGTGTTTGGGTCGAGAAGGGTCGCTTTCGTTCTGCGTGATTCTGGCACGTAGCAGGTTATTCTCCTGCAGGAGTTGTGCATTGTGCTCAAGCAGTTGTGCATTATCGGAGCGCAGGCGGAAATAGGAGGTTACATTGTCGTTGGCGAGTTGAATGCTTGCCGTCACGGCATTGGCAGCGCCATTGGCTACCATCTGCTGATACATGTTGCCACGGATGACAAAAATAAACGCAACAACTTCCAAGCCCACAAGGAGCAGGAAGTTGCTAAAGCGTACTATCAGTTGCAGCAGGTTATGCATTCAAACGGAATTGACAATTGAACAATCTGCAACCGGGCAATTATTGGATGAGGAATCCGAACTTGTCGTAGTTCTTGAGCGCTATACCCGTACCACGAGCGACAGAGAGCAGCGGTGCTTCGGCTACGTGGAAAGGAATAGTGATCTTATCCTCGAGTCTCTTGGCGAGTCCGTGGAGTTGTGCACCACCACCTGCGAGGTAGATACCGCTATCGACGATATCGGCGTAAAGCTCCGAAGGCGTGGACTCGAGCGCCGCGAGAACAGCTTGCTCGATACGCGAGATAGACTTGTCGAGGCAATGTGCGATCTCTTGGTAGCTGACCTGTACCTTCATCGGGAGTGCGGTAACTTTGTTAGGTCCGGTAACGAGGTAATCCTCGGGAGCCTCTTCCAGTTCGGGCAGTGCGGCACCTACGGCGATCTTGATTCGTTCGGCTGTCGGTTCGTCGATACGCATGTTGTGCATGCGGCTCATGAAATCAATAATGTCACGGTTGAAGTCATCGCCGGCAGTCTTGATGGACTTGTTAGCCACTATACCGCCGAGAGAGATCACGGCGATCTCGGTTGTACCGCCACCTATATCCACCACCATGCATCCGCGCGGCGCCTCTACGTCCACGCCTATACCGATAGCCGCTGCCATCGGTTCGTAGAGCATGTAGATCTCACGTCCTCCGGCGTGCTGGCAGCTGTCGCGTACGGCACGGATCTCCACCTCGGTACAACCCGAAGGGATACCTACCACCATTCGTATGGCGGGCGTGAAGAGGCGGTTCTTCTGGGGAATCATCTTGATGAGTCCGCGGATCATCATTTCGCACGCCTGGAAGTCGGCAATAACGCCTTCCTTGAGCGGTCGTACGGTGCGGATCTGCTGGCTGCCGCGGCCAATCATCTGCTGCGCCTTTCGTCCGACAGCCAGACACTTGTTGTCAGCAACTGAAATGGCTACCACGCTGGGCTCGTTAACTACTATCTGATCCTCATACATAATGAGGGTATTGGCTGTGCCAAGGTCGATTGCAATCTCTTGCGTAAAGGAGAAAAAAGCCATAGTACGTTGAGTGTTTAGAGTTGAGGGTTATACCGGATCAATAGCCTGTGCGATGGAGTTGGCGATTTGCGCCATTTCGTCTGCAGGGAGTTGGAGCTTGGGGTTGGTGAACAGCATATCCTTCTCCGAGTTCATCGGAACGAGGTGGATATGAACGTGGTTGACCTCCATGCCCAGTACGGCGACACCGACGCGCTTGCAGCCGGTTGCCTTTTTGATACCCACCGCCACGCGTTTGGCGAAGAGCATAAGGTCGGCGAACAGTTGGTCGTCGAGGTCGAAGATGTAATCAGCCTCGGGTTCGGGCAGTTTGGGGATAACCAGGGTGTGCCCCTTGACGAGCGGGTTGATGTCCAGGAAAGCGTAGCAGCGATCGCTCTCAGCCACCTTGTAACTGGGAATCTCTCCGTTGATGATTCGTGTGAAGATAGTCATAGTGATTCACTATTTAACGGTTCGTCATTACAGAGAAATCTCCATGATCTCCAGTTCGAGCAATCCGGCAGGCACATTAACCTGTGCGATGTCTCCGACCTTTTTGCCCAGTAGTCCTTTAGCGATAGGCGTTGTGGACGCGATCTTTCCCTCGGCGATGTTTGCCTCGCTCTCGGTAACGATCTGGTAGGTCTTCTCCATATTATTCCTCTTATTACGTACACGCACGCGTGTGAGGATCTTCACCTCGTCGGTGTTGATAGCCGACTCGTCGATGATTCGTGCGTCCACGATTTTGCTTTTGAGGATAGCGATGCGCGTCTCGAGGTGTCCTTGCTCCTCTTTGGCTGCGTCGTACTCGGCATTCTCGCTCAGGTCACCTTTGTCGCGTGCCTCCGCGATAGCCGCAATCACTCGAGGGCGCTCAACGCTCTCGAGGAACGAAAGTTCTTCTTTGAGTTTCTGCAGGCCTTCTGCAGTCATATAAGTTGTTGCCATATATATAGATATTTATTTCAAAATTAGTATTTTCGATTGAGAATCTCGGCCGCGATAAACGCCTTGCGGAACTCGTCAGGATCGCTGAGGTCAAACAAGTCGTTTTCCGTTTCCTGCACGGGCGCAGGAGTCTGCGCCTGCTCAGGCAGAACAACGGGTTGTGGGTCGGTAGTCTTTTTCGCTTTCTTTTTTGCCATAATTCACGATACTAAAGCGATGCAAATACTTGCACCGTTGCTAAAAATATTAGTTGATATGAAAACAAAAAAGTCTTCACAGCGAAGGTGTCTTTCCGATGGTTTTTAAAAACAACAGGAAACTTCCCAGCCTCCTGTTGCCATTAAACCTAAACCTTAACTATGAAAATTTTATTTGTTTTCAATGCAAAGGTACAACATTTATTTGATATATGCAAATATTTTGCGAAAAAAAATCACATTTTGTGTGTTTTTTTTCATTTTTTTCATAAAATGGGCATTTTTGCACACACAGTACTCCAAAAAACGAACAAATTTTCGCTATGAGCGAACAATTTCGCCCTTGAGTGTAGCAGCAGTTGCGGAAAGAATTTTGACATTAACGAACTCTCCGATGTGTCGTCCTTCGCGCGGGAAGACGACTGTCTTGTATTGTGATGTTCGTCCGAACATATCTTCCCTGCTGCGCTTGGAGTATCCCTCGACCAGCACCTCGACCACTTTTCCCACTTCTCGCAGATTGCTCTCGAGCGAAAGGGTGTTCTGCAGGGCAATTATCTCGTTGAGCCGGCGTACTTTTTCTTCCTCGCTGACATTATCGGGCAGATGTTTGCTGGCATAGGTGCCCGGGCGCTCGGAGTATTTGAACATGAACGCCGTGTCGAAGCCAACTTCGCGCATGAGTGATAGTGTCTGGGCGTGGTCGTCGAGTGTCTCGTCGTGAAATCCGCAGAAGACGTCCGTTCCGATTGTTGCGTCGGGCACAATACGCCGTATGGCAGCAATGCGCTCGAGATACCACTCGCGTGTGTATTTGCGGTTCATGAGTTTGAGGATCTTGTTGCTGCCACTCTGAACGGGTAAGTGGATAAACTTGCAGATGTTCGGGTTGTCAGCAATGACTTGCAAGGTCTTGTCGGACATGTCTTTCGGGTGCGAAGTGGTGAAGCGGATACGCATATCCGGCACGGCTTGTGCAACCGTTTGTAGCAGGTCGGCAAAATCAAGGGAGTGACGATTTGGATACTTACCATTTACCATTTGGTCGTCTGCAGGTTGCCAGCAGTAGGAGTTGACGTTCTGCCCGAGGAGTGTGACCTCCTTGTAGCCGCGGGCCTGCAGGTCGCGCACCTCGCTAAGGATACTTTGTACGTCGCGTGAGCGTTCGCGTCCGCGGGTGTAGGGCACAACGCAGTAGGAGCAGAAGTTATTGCATCCGCGCATAATACTAACGAACCCCGATATCTGTTTGCCCAGACGTGCAGGCAGAACATCGGCGTAGGTCTCGGTGGTGCTGAGTTGCACGTTGATAGCCTGGTGACCTTGCTCGCATTGTGCGATGAGGTTAGGCAGGTCGAGGTAAGCATCGGGGCCGGCAACGAAATCAACTTTGTAGTCGCGCAGCAGTTGTTCGCCCATGCGCTCCGCCATGCAGCCTATGACACCGATCATGCGGTGCTTGCCGTGCTTGCCGCCCGCCAATTCCTGCAGGCGGTGCTGAACGCGTTGCTCGGCATTATCACGAATGGAGCAGGTGTTGAGAAGAATGATGTCCGCCTTGTTGATATCGTCGGTGTAATCGGCATCGGTGGTGCGCAGGATAGCCGCTACCACCTCGCTGTCAGCTACGTTCATCTGGCAGCCGTAGGTCTCTATATAAAATGATTTTGTCATGAATAGGTGATGTTAAGCAGTAACTCTGTATGCTTTGGGTGTAACGGAAGTGTGGGTCTTGAAGAACCGGTTGAAGAATGCTACGTTATCGAATCCGAGCGACAAGCCTATCTCTTTGACCTGCAGATTGGTGAGTTTGAGTTTGGCTTTGGCATCGGTGATGATTGCTTCAACGATGAGATCGCCTGCAGTCTTGTTGCTGACCTGCTTGATGGTTGCGCACAAGTGCGGCAGAGTGATATGCATGACTTCGGCGTACTTGGAAACGTGGTGCCACTCGTGGTAATGCTTGAGTACGAGGTTACAATACTCGTAGTAGATCTCGTTCTTGCGATCCTGTGGACGCAGCGTGGTTTCGGATTGCGAATGGAAGAAGCCGTTGTACGTCATTTGGAAAATGTTGTACATGTTGACCATCTTTTCGGTGTTAAGAAGTGATGGTGTGCAATTACTGGCGTCAATCATGAGCTTGCAGGTATCGACCATGATGCGTGCCTGCTCGTTGGTAAGAGTAGCGATAGGCGAGTGCATGTGCATTGCGTTGGCAGTCAGTCGCGTCTGGAAGGTATTCTTCTCCATGAACGATGAGCTGAACAGCACGTAGTACACCAGTGCGTCTTCGGAAAACTCGTGGATAAGCAGGAACGAGCCAGACTCCAACAGCAACGCGTCGTTGGCGTGGAAGTCGTATTGCGTCACGTTGATGGTCGCTCTGGCTGAACCGCGTGCCAAGATGGCAAATACAGTACATTGAATCTTGCAAGGGAAACGACCATATTCATTCATGATCCTGCCACTGGCATCACCGATGAGGTAATCCTTCGGGCAGTCTAACAAAGGTATTGAGTTGTCTTGCATATATGTGTTGTTTGAAATGTAGTGCATTAAACAATTGCATGCAAAGATACAAAAATAATTGCTAAATTTAACATAATTCTTAAAAAAAAGTACGTTTTTGGTGTATAAAACGTACTTTTTGTAAGATAGTCCTTAAAATTAGAGCATTATATGGCGTGCTGCTGAATCTTCGTTGTTACTGTCGGTTGTACCATTGTTCAAGCTGTTCGTTGAATGCTCTTCGCTCAAGTTTGGACCACTCGCGCAGAGAGTCGGTGAGGTCTTCGAAGTGCATGAGCACATGCCTGCGGAGGGTAGGGCGCGTCTTTTGCTTGCTGAAGCAACTGTCGTCGAGTCCGGTGGTGCGAAGCATGATTACGCGCACGTTTGCGTACGTATCCTTATTTTCAGGAGCAAAGATACCCTGACACACCTCGTAAGCGAGTCGCCGGTTGCCGATATGCTCAACGGGTTTGAAGCGTATGTGTCCGGAAGGGTAGATAAGCAGGTCATTGCCGTCAGCGAGTGCCTGCAGCGCTGTGGCAGAGAGTTGTCGCGCCTTGGCTGCACTCTGCTCGCGGTTGTCGGCGGTGGTGGCAGGCAGGTCGGGTACGACGATAGCACTGGCGAGTCGCAACGCCCAGCCTGAGATGCGCTTGCGGAAGAACGCTTCGTCAGCCATCGGGCGCAACAGCACCTCGGGAAACTCGGCGCAGAGTATAGGCGGCTCGACGTAAGCGGGGTGATTGGGAAAGACGAGATGCACCTTGTCGTCACGAAGGAGTTCGCCGCCTTCGGTGCGGATATCATAATGCAGATGAAACAGCCATCTGGCAATCTTGGCAACTTGTATACGTGTCATTGTTGTTGTATATGTATCTGTTGATGTATCGTTGTAAGGTGCTTCGGCTGCACTTGAGCCTTTGGCTGATGACATATTGCGTACATCCTTCGCTAATTGCCTGGCGGATAAACCTGTCGTGCTTGAACAGCGGACTTGTCTCCTGACTGCTTTTGCTCCCGTACGGTCGTCCAACATGTTTGCCTTCTGATTTCTTGCGTGCGAGTGCGTCGCGTGTGCGCTGGCTGATCAGGTTCCGTTCGATCTCAGCAGACAATCCGAATGCGAACGCCAATATCTTGGATTGTATATCCTCGCCGAGGCGGTAGTTATCCTTGATTGTCCATACGCGGCAGCCTCGCTTCATGCACAGACTGAGGATCTCCATGATCATGTACAGGTTTCTGCCCAGGCGACTCAGTTCGCTGCAGATGATCAGGTCACCCCGTTTTGTGCGCTTGAGCAGTGTTCCCAGCCGCCTGCGGGAGAATTGCATGGTTCCGGAAACCGTTTCGGCAATCCAACCATCAATAATTAAACCCTCTCTTTCGCAGAACCGGAGAATCTCGAACTGCTGGTTTTCAACCGTCTGTTTGTCGCTGCTGACACGTATGTATCCGTAATTCATGGTTTTTTGCCACAAAGATACAAAAAAATCCGCCAATATGCAAGACGAGCGGTGTGAAAATCGCGCCATGCGCCGTTGCGAGCTACGCGAAATCGATGATATGGTGGATGGAGATAATGCCTATGATCTGCTCGGTATCGGGAGTGTCAGTCACGGCAAGTGTGGTGATATTATATTTGTCCATAATGGCGAGTGCCTCGGATAGCAGTGCGTCCTTGCAGAGGTGCTTGTAGCCGAGAGTCATGATATCCGCAGCAGTGATGTGCAGGTCGTCGTACTTTTGTATGGCGCGGCGCAGGTCGCCGTCGGTAATGATACCGACGCACTTGCCGTAATCGCTGTCGTCAGCATTATGCCCGTACACCATAGTCATGCCGAGGTGATGGCTGGTCATCTCGCAAACGAGGTCGCGGAACGGCGTGTCGGTGAATACTCGCGGTACGGAAGTAGTCATGTGGTTCTCTACGCGTCCGAGGAGTTTGCGCCCGAGTGCACCTCCCGGATGATAGACGGCAAAGTTCTCTGCACGGAAATTTCGCTTCTCCATCAGACACACCATCAGTGCGTCGCCCATGAGCAGTGTGGCGGTGGTGGAGGTAGTGGGAGCCAGGCCCAGCGGACATGCTTCGCGATCAACGTGAACAGAGAGAACAAGATCGCAACGTTGCGCCAAAGGTGACTGCAAGTCACCGGTCATGGCTATGAGCCGGCAGCCCATGCGGTGCAACGGGTCGATAACTGCGAGGATCTCGTTGGTGGCACCACTGTTGCTGACAAGCAGTGCGACGTCATCGCAGCTGACCATACCCAGGTCGCCGTGCACCGCCTCAACGGCGTTGACGAACAGTGCCGGCGTGCCGGTAGAGGCTAAGGATGAAGCAATCTTACGACCGATGAGTCCGGTCTTACCGATACCCATCACAACAACTTTCCCCTGGCAGGTGTACAAGGCGTCCACTACGGCGGAGAAATGTTCGTCGATGTTTGCGGCAACTTTGTTGAGTTCGCCTATCTCCTGCTCGAAGATCTCTTTTGCTCGTTGTACAGTATTGCTCATCGTAGTGCGTCAGTTGGAATATTGGTGCGCCAGTTTATCAAAGGCTTTCGCCTGCGTGAGTATGGCGCGTATATCTGCGAGTCGAACCTGGTTGGCTGCATCGCTGATAGCATGGTCGGGGTCGGGGTGAACCTCGAGGAACAAGCCGTCGATACCCACCGCGAGTGCGGCACGCATGAGTGGCGGAACAAGTTCGCGGTTGCCGCCTGTTATACCTTGCTGGGAGGACGGCTGCTGTACGGAGTGAGTGGCATCGAAGATGATAGGACAGCCGTACTCGCGCATCCGCACCAGTGAGGTCATGTCCACCACCAGATTGCCGTAGCCGAACGATGAGCCGCGCTCCGTGAGCCAGACAGGTGCATCGGGGTTGGCGTCGCGGCACTTGCTGATAGCACCGCGCATATCCCAGGGAGCCATGAACTGACCTTTCTTGATGTTCACTATTCTGCCGGTGCGTGCTGCGGCTTGCAGCAGGTCGGTCTGCCGGCTGAGGAACGCGGGTATCTGGAGTACATCCGCTACCTCGGCTACGGGTGCACACTGATAACTCTCGTGTACATCGGTCAGGATAGGCAGCCCGAAACGCTGTTTGACTTCTGCCAATATACGCAGACCATCCGACATCCCCACACCTCGCGAGGAGGATGAGGATGTACGGTTGGCTTTGTCGAACGATGACTTGAAATACAACTGAATGTCGAGATCACGACAAACCTGTTGCAGTTCGGCAGCGGTGTCGAACACCATCTGCCTGCCTTCTATAGCACACGGGCCAGCTATGAGGAACATGACTTAATGCTTATATGCCTTGAACCAATCGATGGAAACGGAACCGGTGCCTTTGACATCCTTCGGCAGGAACTCAATGATAGCCGGGAAGACTTTTGTGCCCAGTTTGTTAGCGGTGCGTGCTACCTCCTGGTTGTTGACGTACCAGGTGATGTCGGACTTGGTGATGTCCACGCTGTAAACGTACTCTTGACCTTCCTTGAGTCCCTCAACTACTGTCAGGTCCTCAAACTGCGGGTAAGTAACACCTACAGTAATCTTCTGTCCGTCCCACTGTGCGATACGTAGAATAGGCAGACGATCTTCGCTCATTAGGCAGATAGCGCCATTGGCTTTACCCTTGAAGGCAGCTTTGACTTGAATCATTCCTTCGTCAAGGCGGAACTTGTCGGCAGTCTGAATGATATCGCCGGTGTAGTCGAAGTCAGTCATGATGAAACCTTTCTTCTCGTCCCATGCGGGTACGGTAGCGCGTTCGGCTTTCACCTCAACCACCAGACGGCTGTCGATAGTGCTGACGTTACGACCGTTGTTCATGGCAGCACCTTCGTTGGTGTAGGAGTGGTTGGTCTTGAGTTTGTCATTGCCGTAGTAGAAACCTGCTTTCCAAGGCGAATCCTGCATTCTGTTCCACTCGCAAGCATCGGCAAAAATTTCCTGGAACGCCTCATAGCGTTCAATCTGCTTGGAATCCTGGCTGAGGAAGAACGCAATGTTCGACGAGTTCTTTAGAGCCTCGTATTTGCCTTCCTGCTGGCTCTGGAGAGTGGTGTACCAGCGCTTCTCGTTCTTCCAGAAGTGGTTGCGGTCGCGGAACTCCGTGTTGTTGACAATCTCGCCCAGGCGATAATACTCGCTTACTTCGTGCGAGGCTTTGTGTATGCGGTAACGCCTAACGGCGAAGGAGTTGCCGAGTCGTTGCATCCGCTTGAGACGCGGATCAGCCTTAACCGCCTCGGGGTCGTTGAGTTTAACAAAATCGCTTGTCTCGCAGAAGTGCTCGTACTCCTGTACTTTCTGCAAGCCGCGGTAGAACTTGAACCAACGCAGGTGGTGGCTGTTCTTGGCGCGCTTGTAGTCATTGATCAGGCGATATTCCTCGCGATCTTTGTACCTGGTGGTGAGCAGTTCGTGTTTGTAGTCCTGAAACTCTTTGGTCTCAACAATCTTCTGGAGGTTTCTGAACTCTGCCAGTTCGGAAGAAGCTTCGACATCGCGGTAGCGGCGTATGTCGTTGCTTACTTGGTGAAAGCGCTCCGCCATTTGTTTGGTTGTCAAGGTTTCAGCCTTGAGTTGCGTAACATGTTTCATACGTATGTTGGTTAAAGTTTTATCGTTGTTTTTAGTCGAAAGTCGATAGTCGATAGCCGATAGTTATGAGCGGTTTTACTTGTTATCGGTCAACTGCTCGCATAGTTCGCTCAGCGTTTCGACATAGACGGGTGCGTATGCCTCCTGTTTGGGTAGGAACTGCAACTCCCGCATATCCTCAGCTTCTTGGCGTATGCCATTGTAGAAGCCTTTGTAATTGAGGATATATATGGGCTTATGGTGCTCACCTACCGTGCCGGAAGCAATAACATCGTACATCTCATCGAGTGTGCCGTATGAGCCCGGCAGGCAAACGAAGCAGTCGGCTATGTCTCGCATGGTCTGCTTGCGTTCCGCCATTGAACTGACAATATGCAGCGTTGTGCAGTTGTCTGCCATCCGTCCGGCAGAAATGATCCGCTGTGGTACGACGCCAATGACTTCACCTCCCGCCATTCGTGCAGCATTGCTGGTGCGTGACATCAATCCGCCTGTTGCACCGCCGTACACGAGTGTGTGCCCTTGTTCGGCGATCCACCTGCCGAGTTCGTCTCCCAAGCGGAGATACTCTTCAGGGATTATGTCTTTTGCACTGCAATAAACGGCTATTCTCATGAAGCGTGTTGGAAATTAAAAATTAACAATTCCGAATGACGAATCAGCGGGTTGTGCATTACGCGTCAATCTTTGCGTACGTAGCGTTCTGCTCGATGAACTCGCGGCGCGGACCTACCTCGTCACCCATAAGCATGGAGATTATACGGTCAGCCTCAGCAGCGTTCTCGATGGTTACCTGCTTGAGCATGCGGCGCTCGGGATCCATGGTTGTTTCCCAGAGCTGCTCGTCGCTCATCTCACCCAGACCTTTGTAACGCTGTGTCTTGATCTGCTTCTCGTCGCCGTTGCCGTACTTGACGATAAAGTCGTGGCGCTGCTGGTCGTTCCAACAATACTCTTTTGTGCTGCCTTTGGAGCAGAGGTAGAGCGGTGCCATGGCGATGTAGAGGTGTCCTTGCTCGATTACCTCCTTCATGTGGCGGAAGAAGAGGGTCATGATCAGTGTGGCGATGTGTGCACCATCGACATCGGCATCCGCCATGATGATTACTTTGTGGTAACGAATCTTTGAGAGATTGAGGGCTTTAGGGTCGTCTTCGGTTCCGAAGGTTATGCCCAGAGCGGTAAAGATGTTACGAACCTCTTCGGACTCAAAGACTTTGTGCTCCATAGCCTTCTCGACGTTGAGGATCTTACCGCGCAGCGGGAGTATAGCCTGGTGTACTCGGTCGCGCCCTGTCTTGGCTGTACCGCCTGCGGAGTCACCCTCGACGAGGAAGAGTTCGCACTCGGCAGGATCTTTGGATGCGCAATCGGCAAGTTTGCCGGGTAGTCCGCCACCGCTGAGCGGTGACTTGCGGAGAACAGACTGACGTGCGTTGCGTGCGGCTATACGTGCCTGTGCAGCGAGGATCACTTTCTCTACGATACGTTTGGCGTCATCGGGGTGCTCTTCGAGATAGTTCTGTAACGCTTCGGCTACGGCGGAGTTCACCATGCCGGCTACCTCGGAGTTACCGAGTTTGGTCTTGGTCTGTCCTTCGAACTGCGGTTCAGCGACCTTGACGGAGATCACTGCCGTCAGTCCTTCGCGGAAATCGTTGGGGTCGATGGTCGAGTTGCCGTCTTTGTCCTTGAGTTTGGCTTTCTCGAGCATCTTACTCTCCTCAGCGTACTTTTTCATGACTCGGGTGAGCGCCGAGCGGAAACCTGCGACGTGTGTGCCGCCCTCGATAGTGTTGATATTGTTGACGTAGGAGTGTACGTTTTCGTTGAAGTCGGTGTTGTAGATCATGGCGACTTCCACGGGTGTGCCGTACTTGTCGGTATTGAGGTGAATAACCTCGCTGATTAGCGGCGTGCGGTTGCCGTCGATGAAACGTACGAACTCGGAGAGACCTTTCTCGGAGTAGAACTCCTCGCGTTTGCAACCAATCTCTTTCGTGCCGTCCTCGCGTACGGTTTCGACTTGTACGCGTTTATCCTTGAGCACGATTTTGATTCCAGCGTTCAGGAACGCCAGTTCGCGCATACGGTTGGCGAGGATATCCCACTGATAGACCGTCTCGGTGAAAATAGTGTTGTCCGGCCAGAACTGAACGAATGTACCGTTCTTACCCTGCTCCCAGTTACCTGTAGCTTCGGCTTCGGTGATGATATGTACAGGAGCAAGCGGTTTGCCTTTGGCATAATCCTGGCAATGGATAGCACCGCCGCGATAGACCTCGACGTGCATCTTGGTGGAAAGTGCGTTGACGCAACTAACGCCCACGCCGTGCAGACCGCCGGAAACCTTGTAACTATCCTTGTTGAACTTACCTCCTGCGTGGAGAACGGTCATAACGACCTCCAATGCTGATCGGTGCTCTTTGGGGTGCATGTCAACCGGTATGCCTCGGCCGTTGTCCTGAACGGTGATGGAGTTGTCTTCGTTGATATGTACGGCTATCTCGTTGCAGAATCCCGCCAGTGCTTCATCGATTGAGTTGTCCACAACCTCATAAACGAGGTGGTGGAGACCTTTCTGGGAGATATCTCCGATATACATTGCGGGACGCTTGCGCACCGCTTCCAATCCCTCAAGCACTTGGATACTTGAGCCGTCATACTGTTCTTCCGCCTGCTGATCTACAGGCTGTCCTTGCATTTCTTGTTCTTGCATTATTGTTGTATTATTGTTAGCGTGATTTGTGTCTTTTTTTTAGTTTTACTAAAAAGCGTACAAAGATACAAAAAAAAAATGACATTTGCAAGTTTTTTGTCATTTTTTTTTGTTGCGGGAGCAAAATAGTAGAAAAAACAATTCTACAATCTGCCTTTTAGCTACTTTTCGATAGCCGGGTGTTCGATGATCGCGGTGAAGCGTATCGTGCCGTAATCGCGCTCGCGAATGATAAAGATGAACGGTCGGTCGGCAATGAAAGTTCTATGGAATGCAGGATCTGGTGCCGCTGCAAGGTATATGGGGCGGGGTCATACTCCCATGTTGGCGATACGGGTTGCATGTTTTTTCGTCAAAGACGAGTGTTAAAGCGAATTATTTTATCTCCGTAATCGTCAGCAGTAGTTATTTAGGAGTATGATAGGAGAACCATTTCGTGGTGCGACTTTTCCCGGCAAACAAACATGCACACCAGTCGGTTGGGTCGGCAGGGTAATCAACCGTTACCATATAAGTGCCAGAGCAGTGGTCATCCATATTCTCTTCGCCGCTAATGCATTTCGCGAACAAATCCTCCGCATACTGCTCAATGCTTATGTTTAACTGCTGGAGTTCTGCCGAAGGACAACTGCAATAGAACAATTGGTCCAAAGCATGACTTGGGGTAATTTGCAGTTTGTCAGGTTTCGTGCTGCTATTTGGGCTAAAGAATATTTTTACATTATCCATTATCTTTCCTTCTGTCGTTTTGAAAGCGCAGACAGAAATGTTGTTGGCGTGGTAGTTCTCGTCCGGATAGTAGGCAAACACCACATATTCCGTTTCGGGGGCGAGTGCATCCCATTCCGGCTCGCTGGAAGAGCCTTTGTACATGAAATCTTCAATTGTCTTAGGTTCTTTTTCCATTGGCTCTTCTCCCGGGGGTAACGGCTCGTCATCACCTATCACAGGCTCTTGGTATATATAACGTAA
>CALZOG010000039.1 GCA_945827635.1 uncultured Bacteroidales bacterium | reverse complement strand
GATAATAAAAATATTTGGATTATACAAATAATAAAATTAAATACATAATGAAAACAGTAAATAAATCGTACTTTGTACTTTTATCCCTGGTACTTTGTATCTCGGTATCCTGTCATGTGAATGAGAATGCCGACATGTCCGGCATAGTAGATAAGTGGAACGAGATTAAGCCGCAACCCATCGACACGCTCGTATTCAACCATCCCTGTGCTATGTACACGCAGGATGACTTCGATCGCGTGAGCCGTTCGCTGGAGAATGGCTCCGCTCCGCAGGCTGTCAAGGATGAGTTCGCAGCACTCAAAGCCAACCAACTTGTTATGGGTGACTATGGTATCACCAGTCATGCAACCGTGGAAGTGGTTCGTGGTGATGCGAAAGGGACAATGGAGGGGAAGGAAAATTACGGAGCAGCTATGCGCGATGCCGCAGCCGCATACCAGTTCGGTTTGCTATGGAACTTGACGAAAGAGGAGCAATATGCTCAGCGCGGTATCTTTATCCTCAACGATTGGGCTGCCAAGTGCGAACGCGTCACCTCTTACGACTCCAATCACTACCTTGCTGCCGGTGCGCAGGGATTCACGTTTGCTCTCGCCGGCGAACTCTTCAGTCAGTATGAGGGATGGAGTAACGACGACAAAACAGCCTTCAAGCAGTGGATGCTCGATGTATGGGCTGACAAGAATCTCGATTTCCTCAAGCGTCACTGCTCAACCACCTGCGGCGCAGGGCACTACTGGTCGAACTGGGATCTGGTGAATATGTGCTCGTACTTCCAGATAGGTATCCTGTGCGAGGACAAATCTATGATTGAATATATATGCAACTATTTTCTGCGCAATGGTGACAGCAACGGCAATTTGGCTCGACTGATGACCGCCGAACATACCGATCCTCTCGGCACGGGCGAAAAGATGTATCAGATGCAAGAGTCAGGTCGTGACCAAGGCCATGCTACTATGGCATTGGCAGTGGTTGCACAACTCTGCCAAGCTGCCAAAGCGCTGTATAAGAGCAACCCGCTTATCACCGATCTGGATTTCTATGGTGCCAAGGAGAATGCTATCCTACATGGAGCGGAATATATAGCGCTCACTAATCTACGTCAAGGCACCAAGAACGACAACACCGATGGTGCATGGCTCATCAGTGTTGATCAGATTCCATGGACTACGGTAGGACCTTGGTGCAAGGGACCGGACAACCACCAGGCTTCGCATGCACACACCGAGTTCTCGACCGAAGGTCGTGGCAATGCCCGTCCGAACTGGGAGATGATTGTTGCCCACTACGGCAAAGAGAAGGGTCTGCCCTGCCTCTATTCCTCAACGTTTGCGCAGAAGCTCCGCCCGGAGTGCGGTGCAGGTGATACACGCTATGGTATGAACTCAGGTGCCTTCGACCAGATAGGATGGAGTACATTGATGCTGTACACGGAATAATATTATGAGAAAAATCAAGTGCATATTCTTTGTCACATGGTACTTGGTACTTTGTCCCTGTGTATTTGCTGCGATTGAGCCTTTTCCGCTCGAGCAAGTGCGACTCACCGATTCGCGTTGGCATGACAATATGCAGCGCGACTCGGCGTGGGTATGCTCCATCACCTCGCAGCAAGCCCTGCATAACTTCCGCACCACGGTAGGTATGTATTCGGCAAAAGAGGGCGGCTACGACACCATGCAGAAGATGGGCGGTTGGGAGAGTCCCGATTGCGACCTCCGTGGTCATGCTGTCGGACACCTGCTCTCGGCTTACGGGTTGTTATATGCCGCTACCGGTGACTCGCTCTTCTACTTCAAAGGTGATTCTGTCGTACAAGGTATACGTGCCTGCCAACGCTATAAAGGAACAGGTTATGTCAGTGCCTTCCCCGAGGGACTCATCGATCGTAATATTGCCGGCCAATCCGTATGGGCTCCGTGGTACACGCTGCATAAGGTCATGGCAGGTATGCTTGCGCAATACCGATATTGCCATAACGACACCGCGCTGGTAGTCGTACAGGACTTCGCTCGATGGGCGGCACACAAACTGCTCAGGCTCGATGAACCGACACGCTTGCGCATGCTCCGCAACGAGTTCGGAGGCATGCCTGAAGTGTGGCTCGATCTCTATGCCATAACAGGCGACGAGGCAGCCTTGCGGTTGGCGGACTTTTTTTACGACACCGCCAAACTCGATCCGCTCTATCAAGGCAATTTCGACATGGGCACGATGCATACCAACACCTTCTTGCCCAAAGTCATCGCAGAAACAAAAAAATCACAAATCATAAATCATACATCACAAATGGCAGAACATTTCTTTCACCAAATGGTCTGTCATCACATCATGGCTCCCGGCATCCTCTCCGACAAGGAACATTTCTTTCCGCACGGCACGATGCACAAGCACCTTTCTGCCTATACCGGCGAGACATGCTGCACGTACAACATGCTCAGACTGGCACAATTGTTGTACAACTCCAATTCTTACGATATACGGTACATACAATATATTGAGCAAGCATTGGTCAACGACATCCTCGGGCAGCAAGATCCCGAAACGGGCATGGTGCATTACTTCCTACCCATGCAGACAGGTGCGTACAAATTGTACTCTACACCGATGAATAGTTTTTGGTGTTGTGTAGGCTCCTCTTTTGAGAGCCATGCCAAATACGGAGAAAACATCTATTGTCATACGGGTGACACCATACAGGTCAACTTGTGGATACCCTCCACCCTCAATTGGGAAGAGAAAGGACTCCGGCTGCGTCAAGTGACAGACTTCCCGCGCTCGAGTACCACTACTCTTGTCGTGGAGCAAGCGCCAAAGCAGAAGATAACGATTATGGTGCGCAAGGATAGTACGTATCAAATCCTCACACGCCGATTCAAAGCCGGTGACCGTATAACCGTGCAGCGTGACTTTGCGTTGCATACTGTGGCGGCCGACGGTGACTCATCCCGCGTGGCGCTGTTCTATGGCCCAATCTTGTTAGCCGGTCGCCTGGGGCACGTGGAGCACCCATTCTCTGACCCCAACAAGCACAACGACTACTACACGTACGACTACCAAGTGCCCGACTCCATCAAGCAAGTAGAACTCAAAGAGGTGCAACCCGTCTCCGGGCAGTTGGCCGAATTCGTTACCTCTGACGGCATCCGCATATCACCCCTCTACGACATACATCACGAACGCTTCGTAGTATATTGGAAAAATAGTAATTAATCTTGTGTCTTTGAAAATGAGAAATAACAAATACATACTCGTCTTTTGTCTTTTGTCTTTTGTCCTTTGTCATATAAAGGCCGCCAAGATTGAGCAATACGCCGACTCCGGTGCTACGTACCTGAGCGACCGTCTGTGCATGCACTGGAATACCCATGCCACAACTACGTTTGTCAAGGGGGAGTTCTATGACCACATAAGCAACGATTCCGCACCCGTGCCTACTCTGATGATGGCAGGTGCACGCAGCCATGTTACCAACTACCGCCGTCCCAAACTCGAAGAGTTAACACCACGCCACGAAGACCCTCGAGGCATGTGGCTCTACAACACTGTCACGGATGCATACAAGTGGGCACCGATTGGCGAGACGGGGGGTATCATCTCTTCCATCAACCGCGAGATATGTGCTCTCGGACGCGACGCTGCACGCAAATACAAAACTACAGGCGACATCCGCTACCGCGACATAGCACGTAATATCCTTATTACCTACATGTATGGTGTCTATTACACCCGTATGCCGCAAGACCTGCTCCACGGACACATACAGACCCTGGTCGGCTTGCAAACCTTCGAGGTTATCCATGAGGAGACCGTTCCTTTCCTTACCGAGACCTACATCCTGCTCGCAGAGCGCGACACCCTTATCGAATCCGCCTTCAAGCATTGGGCTGATATCATCGAAGCCAATGGCGTTCCGCATAACAACTGGGACCTGATGCAGGCGCGATTCATATTCAACATCGGACAAACACTCCAATCGGATACCGCTTACCCCGATGGCAAAGGACGCGAGCATTACTTCGACATTGTCGAGAATCGTCAGTCCATCCGTCAATGGTCGTTGCGTACGCTCACCGACTTCGGCTACGATCCCGAGACTGCCATCTGGTGCGAGTGCCCGGGCTACAGTCAAGTGGTATTAGGCGACCTCGCGGAGTTTGTGCGCCTCTACCGCGACGAACTTGGTCGTGACCTCCAAGCCGAAATGCCTATCATCACACGCGCTGCCAAAGCGAACATCGAATACCTCTATCCGGACTCCATGATCATGGGCTTTGGCGATACCCATCCGCATCGCCTCAACAAGGATGTCTATGCCAAACTTGGCATAGACTTGCGCTCCCTCCATCCCTCGCGTATGTTCGCTGCGCCCAAGACCTCGTGGCTCGTTCAGCGCACGGGTATGAACCCCCACCGGAGCCTTGCCTTCGCGCTTAACGCCAGCCGGGGCAACCACATGCACGCCAATGGTATCAGCCTCGAACTATACGGCTGCGGCTTGCGTATGGCACCCGATGCCGGTATAGGGTACAGCCTCTATTCCGGAGATGATTACAAGGAATATTATTCCCGCTTCCCTGCCCATAACACCGTCTGCGTGGATGGCGTGAGCGATTACCCCGTCATGATGAGCCGGCAACCGTTCACCATCGTTGCCATGGATACCCTGCCTGTGCAATATGCAATTGTTGCTATGACCGACAGCGAGACACGCGCCAAGCAGCAGCGAACGGTTATCATGACCGATAACTATTTCATTGACATCTTCCGTAGTGGCAAAAATGAACAAATGGGAAGTGAATTCCATGACTATTTCTATCATAACATGGGAACAGAGATGACCATGTCTGTACCCACTACCCCCACCAATGAACTGGCTTTTGCCGGCGGACATCTCTATGCGTACTCGTATATCTATAATAAGGAATGTGCACCGCTCGATAAGACCGTAACAACTGAATACCTTGTCCCGGACGGCACAAAAATGACGCAATGGAGTATGCCTATGCCAAGCACCACGGTTTTCCGCGCCCTCTCCCCTTCCACCGAAGGTCTCTCCCGCCTCAAGGATATGCCGTACGACATCCAGAACACCCCCACACTTACCTTCATTGCCCGCCGTTACGGTGATGCGTGGACTGCGCCTTTCGTCAATGTCTTCGAACCTACTGCACCGTACAAACCTTCAGTCATCGACCATGTCGAGTTCCCGGAGGTCAGCATCCTTGACAAGCAAACACGTTCTGCAGTGGCGGTGCTCGTAGTGCGAAACGATGGAGCAAAGGAACTGTTCGTGTCTGCCGACAACGACAGAGCCAAAGTCCGCGTGCTTGGTCGAACGTTCCGCGGTCAACTTAATGTACATCGATTTTGATAAACCATGAACACGATGCAGATCCTATTGTCCATACTACTTACCACGTTCTTGCGCCTCCCGCAGCAAACTGACTCGGTGAGTGCCGTCCTTTACTGCCATCAAAACATGACCGAAGAGGTGCTGTTCCGTAGCCCGTATTTCACCGCCGAGATGGATCGTCTTGGCATAGCTATGGCGTTCGTGCAGCAAGGGTCGCAGAACTGGGATACTTCCGTCATTGGTGAGGATGGACTCAACTGTCAGCAGCGCTTCGAACAGCTCATGAGCCATTGGGCTGACTCCACACATCATCCGGAGATAGCGCAAGCCAAGATCATTCCTTTTGGTCATTCCGCACAAGCCACCTTTCCGTGGAACTTTGCTGCTTGGAATCCGGACCGTACCCTCTGCATCATCTCCTATAAGGGGGATGCCCCCCGTACGAACCTCTGTGGTTACGGGCGGGCTAACATCGAGTGGGGCAGAACACGTACTATCGACCGTATCCCCGGACTCATGGTCATGGGCGAATACGAGTGGTGGGAAGCACGACTCAATCCCGCACGAGCGTTCCGTATCATGTATCCCGACAGCCGTATATCGTTCTTGCGCGATGCCGGGCACGGCCACTTCGATCTCTCGCTCGCAACGCAGCAGTACTTGGTTCGCTTCATTGAGAAGAGCCTGGTCAATCCCCGCCCGGAAAGTGGAGTGGAGTATGAGGGCTTCTGGTATTTCGATAAGGAAATGGTAGCGCTCACCAAAGCCCACCGGCGTGCATTCTCGGGCAAGCGTATGCAGTATGTATCCGCCATGCTTGACGGATCACTCCTTCCCTTCGACGCCAAGCAACACGTGCGGGTAAAAGGTCTATGGGCATCCGACACCCTGCGGCTCAACCCCGTCTTCGTGGATTCCACCCATACGCAACTCACCGATGCACATGCTGCCACTACTCCGCGTGCGGTGCTTATATCCGGTCCTGCCATCGAAATAGCACCGAACACCTTTGTCAAAGATCCGGATTATTTCGGCAATGACCCCAAACGGCTTTGGGACGGTGTGGCGTTCTGTATCATGGCGGATGGTGACAAACGCTACAAATCCGCTGTGCGTGAGATAAACTTCCAATTCCCCAAACCCCGCATCGACACGGTTCATCTTGGCATGTATGAAGCCCAATCCGGAGAGACGATCACATTGGATCCTACCAAGTACTATGCCGGCCAAATTGTTATCAAGGACTGCCGTGATGTCATCGTGGAAGGTAATGGCGCTACCCTGCGTCCCGGGATGCGTGGATTTGGGGTACAGATAGTGAACAGTCGCAATATCATTGTACGTAACCTCGTTACCTCGCAAGTGCCCACAGGCGCAAGTGATTCCGTACTCATCGAGAATGTACAATGTTATTCGTACGGACCGTGGGGGGACGGACTCAATATCTTCGCCTCGTCGCATGTCACACTTCGCGGATGCTATTGTGAGACCAGCGATGATTGTATGACCGTCTATGCCACACGCAAGGGGTATATGGGCTCAGCACGGCATATCCTCGTCGAAGACTGCGTGTTCAATCCCAAAATAGCGCACCCCATTTTCATCGGTCTGCATGGCGCAGCTTCCGAAGGTGACGATCGCACACGCATCGACACCATCGAAGACCTCACGTTCCGTAATATCCGCATCCTCAACCAGCGAGAACGACAACTCGACTACCAAGGATGCATGGCTATCGTTGCAGGAGATAATAATGTCATTAAAGATGTGCTTTTCGAGAACATCACTGTCGATCATATTCAGAACGGATGTCTTTTCACGCTTCGCATCTTCAAGAATGAGAAGTACTGCCAAGCACCGGGCACCTGCATCGAAAACGTTACTTTCCGCAATATCACCGCACCCGATGAAGGCAATATCTCCCTCATCGAAGGCTACTCGTCAGAACGCATGGTAAGAAACATTCTGTTCGACCACCTCGTCGTTGACGGCAAGCATATCCATGACAAGATGCCCGGCAAGCCCGGATGGTACAAAACAGCCGATATGGGGCGAATCTTGATAGGTAACTACACCGAAAATATACAGTTCAAATGAAACTATTCCTGATTATAGCAGCAGCGGTGAACCTCGTGTCACCCAATGGCAAGTTCCAAGCACACTTTGAGCAGACGACCGATAAGCCCTTCGTCACGACCTATGCGCTCGCGTACGAAAACGAAACCGTCCTCAATTCTTCCCGTTTGGGACTGAACCTCGACAACCGCTGTTGGGAGATGGCACTTGGTATGCGTACCCTGCCCCAATACGACTCCTGGATGGATCCCATGCAGTGGGATTCGGTGTCTGCTGTCACTATGCATGACGATTACAATGCGCTCACCATCTACCTGAGTCGTCAACCCGAACAGCCCGCTGAGCAGTCTGCACCGATGGGGAACGCCCGCACTGCCGACAATGATGGACTCGTGCGCTCCAACTACCGCCTGAACATTGAGGTGCGACTCTATAACGAAGGGCTTGCTTTCCGCTATTTTTTCCCCGAGCACCCCGCTGCTATCTTCCATAAGGTCATTGCCGACGAGACGACCTATGCTCTGCCTGCCGGCACTATGGTCTATGCCGAACAGTGGGCACAAGCCGGATTCGAACATATCCCCTTCGAGCACATATCACGACCCGTGGAGATGCCCCTCCTTTGCCACAAAGGTAACCTCTGGACTGCCATCCTTACCGCCGATGTGGACGACTGGTGCCTTAGTAAATTAAAATCTGAAATCATAAATCATACACCACACCTGTCAACCGTGATGTACTCACCCGTTGACTTAGTCACTTACTTTGCCACTCCTTGGAAGATCGTCATGGCTGCTCGCACACCGGGCGCTATACTCGAACGATCCGTGGCAATGATTGATGGTCTGAACCCCGACCCTATAGGTGACTTCAGTTGGGTCGAACCCGGCAAGATCATGCGAGAGACGACACTCACCATGGACGGTGCACGCGCTACCATCGACTTCTGTGCCGAGCATGGCATACGCTATATGCTTTTCGACTGGAAGTGGTACGAGCCCTGCACCTCCCACGACGGCGATGCTACCAAGGTCATCCACCGACTCGACATGCCCGAGGTCTGTCGTTACGCCAACACCAAAGGCGTAGGCGTCTGGTTATACGTCAACCAGCATGCCCTCATGCAACAGGCGCGCGAGCTCTTCCCGATCTTGAGGTCATGGGGCGTCGTAGGTGTCAAGTCTGGCTTCGTGCAGTATGCTTCACACCGCTGGGCTACATGGCTGCACGATCTGGTGCGACTCGCTGCCGACAACCATCTGATGATGAACATCCACGACGAGTTCCGCCCCTCGGGATTCTCGCACACCTATCCGAACCTGCTTACCCAGGAAGGTATATGCGGCAACGAGGAGTTCCCCGATGGCGACCACGATGTACGCCTCGCCTTCACCCGTATGCTCTGCGGGGCGGCTGACTATACCATCTGCTACTACGACCACCGACTCAAGAATACCCACGGTCATCAGCTCGCTGCCTCCATGGTGTATGAGTCACCGCTCGTGACTCTGTTCTGGTACGACAAACCGCAACAGTACACCGGCGAACCCGAGATCTCGTGGTTCGAGCAGTTGCCTACCACTTGGGACGAGACCCGCGTGCTCGCCGGCGATCCCGAATCGTACATTCTCATCGCTCGCCGCAAAGCCGACACCTGGTTCGTGGCAGCACTCAACAACTCCACCGAACGAGATATTGTCTTCGATATAGCTGCAATCTGCAATCCTCAATCTGCAATTGCTTACACCCTCTACGAGGATGACGATAACGTTGATACCAAGACCCATATAGCTGTCACCGAAAAGCAAATTAAGAAACTTACTCGCAAGAACGCCCGCATCCCCTTGCATCTTAAGGCCAACGGAGGTGCTACCCTTATAATTAAATAATTTTTGGAACATTTTTGGCCATTTTGGACTTATGAAAAAACTCGTTATAGTATTTGGCATCTGTGTTTTCGCTTCCTGTTCTCACATCTCACAGCGTAGCGGTCTCACTTCTCGCAACGAAGTGGTCGCATTTTGTGACCGCAAGATCCACATGACCATGTCGCAGATGGCCTCCGTCACCGACTCCATGCCACGCAATGTCCTGGACGGTCAATCGCGCTGGAACCTCCGCCCCAACACCCCCGAGGAGTGGTGTGGCGGTTTCTGGGACGGATGCCTGTGGTACGACTACGCCCTGACCGGCAAACAAGACGTACTTGCTGCGGCTACCTTGACAGGTAATCAGTTGCTCTATCTGGCTACTGCGCCGGTCTTTGACCATGACCTGGGTTTCCTGGTCATCACCTCCCTGCTTAACGGCTACCGTCTCTCGCCCGATCGGGCGACACGCGACACCTACCGTGAGGCTCTGCTCGCTTGTGCCGACAGCCTGGCTACGCTCTTCAACCCGCAGGTAGGCACTATCCTCTCCTGGCCGCGTAACGTCGCCATGTTCGGCGGGCATAACACGATCATGGACAACATGCTCAACCTCGAGCTCCTCTTTTGGGCAGCGGAGGAAACCGATCGCAAGGATCTGTTCAACATCGCCGTCAGCCATGCCGACACCACGATGACCTACCATTTCCGCCCCGATGGCACGTGCTATCACGTAGCGGTCTATGACCCCGTCACCGGTGCGCACAAGTATAACTGCACCCACCAGGGCTATGCCGACGAGTCCGTCTGGGCACGTGGCCAGGCATGGGCTATCTATGGCTACACCATGGTCTATCGCTATACCCGCGAACCGCGCCACCTCGCTATGGCGCAAAAAGCTGCTGACATCTATCTGCGTATGCTGCCCGATGATGCCGTTCCCTTCTGGGACTTTAATGACCCGCGTATACATGACCAATGTCCGCGTGACGCATCGGCAGCCGCCATCGTCGCCTCCGCGCTCTATGAGTTGTCGCAATACGTTGAACACGCACAGGCATCCGCCTACCGCGAGGAAGCCGACCGCATGCTCCATAGCCTATCTACCGCATACCTTGCTCCCAAGAGCAGCCACGCTATACTCGCACACTCCACCGGACATCATCCTGCCGGTAGCGAGATTGATGCGGCTATCATCTATGCCGACTATTACTATCTCGAAGCTTTATACAGAAAACAACATAATTAACCAATGTACTAATGCTTTAAATCATTACAACAATGAAAAAGATCTTTTCTCTTGTAGCTGCATCGTTGTTTGCAGCATCCATGTGGGCAGCAGTAGGCCCGCAATCCGTAGCAGTAGCTTTCCTTGGCGAAGACGCTGAAGGCTGGGTAGTCAGCAGCGGAGGTGCAATCACCGCTGTTGCCGATGGCGTGGCTAATGTACAGATGGCACAACAGACCAACACCAAGTACCGTGCCGACTTCCAGTACAACACCTCAGAAATGTTCTCCATGGACAAAACAAAAGACGTCGTTTGGGCTATCAAACTGACTGCGGCTCTCCCGGGGTCAGCCAATTCGCGTAAGTTCGAGATCAACTACCAAAACGCTGAAGGCACCGGTTCATGGATCAATGGTATCAATGGCCCTTCTGGTTCGATCGACTGTGAAGATGGTGGTAAGATCTATTACTTCGATCTCGCAGCTTTGAACAAACTCGACGCCCTGCAAGATGGTGAAATCGAGATCAATCAGATTCACTTTATCTTTGCTGATGCTGTTATCGACAGCGAGGCGGATGCTCACTATTCTGTAGATTGGATAGCTTCGTTCGAAACCGTGAACGACCTCAAGTCTTTCAAGGATTGGAATGATGAGGCAACCGATATCTCCAAGCCCTACCACGAACTGCTCTTCCGTCCGAAGGCTGACGCCTCGGGCTATGACAAACGCGGTAACGGTTTCCGTGCTACGGACGTAGAGTTCGAAGGGAACTACAAAGCCGGTCTGTTTGCTATCGAGTATTTCCTCATCAAGGATCTTGCTGCGCAAAAGAACTACAAGCTCGTGCTCCATTCTACCGGTAGTAACAAATCACCGCTGGCTATCTGGGACTTCCCCTATCAGGTAAACTACGAGGAGACTGCCGCTGATATCATCACCAAGGCTACCGCTGTTGTAGGTCTGGCTCCGCGCGCAGAGAGCGGCGAGATGTTGACGCCTATCGACTCTGTAAGCTGCATCGATGGCGCATGGACCTTCGCCATCCCGGGGGCTCAGCTCACTCCGCTCGCAGTACATGCTGACTATACCCTCGTTGGCTTGCTCGTAACATCCAAAAGCGTTACCGACTCTAACAGCAAAGGTAAGTTCGCTTCGTCGGCTAATACTACCGTAGCTGCTCCGTCGTTGACCGTAGTAGAAGATGATGACCCGACCGCAATCAACAACGTCACCAGCGAGGCCAAGGCTGTTAAGCGCATTATGGACGGTCGCATCGTAATAATCCGCGACAACAAGATGTTCGACCTCACCGGACGTCAGTTGTAGATTTTTTCCCTCTAAGCATGAGTCCGTCGCCATCGAGCGCGGACTCATCGTCGAGGGGACCTGTTTAACCGCCACGATGTAAGAATTTGAGACTTTTCCATGTCGTCCCAATTATTTGAGACCGCGCACACGTGCATATACTTGCATATTTGGTAAAAATGTTGTACCTTTGCACTCGCATTTGGTAATCGGATGCAAAACCATGTAACATGTAAACAATTAATACGATGAGAAACAAAATTTTTACACTTTTCTTTGGTCTTCTGTTGACCGGAAGTTTGATGGCTTCGCAGACACTCTCTCCTACTTTGGACATTTCGTATAGAACGAATGGTACCAAAAGTGGCTGGCAGTCTTCTACGCCTAAGCAGTCAAGCGATGCACAGGTGTTTGAGTTAAAGTGGAGCACTCAGTTCTTTGCGATTCAGCAGTATGAGATTCCCAATTATGCCAAAGCAAAAAAGATGACATTAACTTTGTCATTAGGTGCTGCAGGTGCCAATAATGATATAGCTGTATGGAACTTCCCATACGAGATGCCTGTAAACAGCCAGTATGATGCCACTAAAAGAGGTGTGTTCTTTTCCAACGTTGAGACTGCCACCGGAGGTCTGTTCAGTAGTTCGGAAGGCTCTTTCGCTAATCAATTGGCTGTTTCTAAATGTTCGGCAAATACAGAAGGAACAGGGAAGTGGACATTTGAGATAAATGCAGCCGGACTCAAACCATATGGATTCAAGGAAGACGGAACGACGGCAATCATACAGCTATTGGTAACGACCTCCACTCCCGGAGCAGCCACTCAGGCAAAGTACCAAAGCAATAACTCATCCAACGATGCCGCCAATCGCCCAAAGTTGGTTGTGGATTATATTGATACGTATTCCAATTACCCTATTAACGATTATAACTACCGTTTCAATAATTCAAAAGGTTGGAATAGTAATGATTTCCCAAAATTAAGTGATGCAAACGATAAGTTTGAATTATCATATACGACTCGTTTATATGTCGTCCAGCAATATGTGATAGAGGACTTTAGTCCTGCTAATGCATATACACTTACCGTTACAAGTTATGGCAATAACAACAGAGACGCTTACGTTTGGGATTTCCCTTATGAGTTACCTTGCAAAAACGCTTACCCGTCTTCTACCATAGCAGGGCATATAGAAACAGTCACCGGCACGGATTTGACAGCGGGAACACCGTCTATCAATACATCCTATGTAATTGCAACTACTAAAACGGCTGCAAGTGGTAGTACCTATTCGTTTACAATTCCAGGCTACAAGTTAACTCCTGTGTATGTAGGTGACAACAGATATGTTGTAACAGTCTTACTGACCAGCACGAATAATTCGCACCTCTATAGCGGAAAAGCATCAAATGGAACGAACCGTTCTACGCTTACAAAAACGACTGCGAAAGCATATCCCATCATTAATACCACTCAAATGCGGGCTGATGAAACGTTGGCTGACGCAGTAACCAATGCGAATGCTAACGATGTTATTACGTTATATGATGACGTAACTATTTCTACTAGTTTATCCGTTGGTAAGATATTGACTTTTGAAGGTGCTACCGGTGCAGAGAAAATCACGTGTGGAGTAGCGGCTAAGGCTGTCATGGTATATGGTAATGCTAACCCTGTAACATTCCGCAATGTTATTGTGGATGGTAATAATGTAGAGCGCAGCGCACAACTGTTTGATGTAAATACAGACAAAAAAATATGTTTGGATGGTGTAAGTGTAATCAATGCATCGTACTCTGCCGCAGCCGGTGATATTAAAGGTAGTGGCGGTAATGTTATACTGAAAGGAAACAATACACTTCCTGGCGGTATATATCTCAACAAGAATAGAAGGGTAGAACACACAGGTGCTACTCATACTGATCCTATAAAGATTGTGTTGGCTGACGATTACGAACAGGACTATGCCATCGTATTAACATGCAAGAACACATCTCTGTATGAAGCCCAAACTGCTTCCGGCACAGCATGGGAACTATATGTGTCAGGTAACGAGCTGAAAGGTCGCGTAATGCCCGCGCAGACATATGATCTGACGGTTAGCGCAGCAGGCATGGCAACGCTCGTGCTTGGATTTGATGCCGAACTGCCAAGCGGAGTAAAAGCCTATACGCTGACCAACAATGGCGATGCAAATATCTGGGCTGAGGAGGTTAACCAAATCACCAAGAACCAACCCGTGCTGGTTGTAGCTGATGCAGATACATACACGTTCACAAGCGCAGCAGGAGTAGCTCTTGACGAACAAGCTGATCCTTCGTATGGCTGTTTGAAAGGTACCTACGAGGAAGAAATCAATGTTCCTGAGAGCGCAGCAGGCGTATATAACTACATTCTGAAAAATGGCGATGCCGGAGTAGGTTTCTATAAAGTTCCCGATGGCTCGTGCAAGATCAGGAGCAACCGTGCATATCTCTCCTGCGGCTATAATTCAGTTGTAGCAAGCGCCCCGATGCGCATCCGCTTCAAGGAAGATACCGCCACAGGCGTTGAACAAACAGTTGCGCAACAATCAGCCCGAAAACTTATCATCAATGGCGAACTCTTCATCCTGCGCGACGAACACCTCTACCGCATCGACGGACGAATGGTTAAATAATAAATGTGTTGTATAATTCTGAATGGATAACCTATCAATATGAATGTTATGAATACAAAACGTTATATTCAACCGGTCACTACATGTGCATCTATCCGTAATACGATGCATATATGTCAACGAAGCGGCGAAGCCAATATCGTTCCATTCGCTCCCTCATCGGCTAACGCCGGCGATTATGGATTGTAGAGGTTCACATCTCCGAAACTCAACTTTCATCCTTTGCATCGAAGCGACCCCGCATCGGGTCGCTTCCTTATGTCCATCGTAATGTATTTAGGCTTATTTTCTAATTTTCTCTCCCCGATTTCCCCCTCCAAAGTCTCAAATAATTTTCAAAACTCAAAATAGTCTCAAAAAATTTGCATTTTTGCAAAAAAAGTAGTACCTTTGCATCGAATTTCAGTAACCAACGATACACATGCAAAGACATCTCTACATATTCGCTCTCATAGCCCTCCTGCTTTCCGCAACGTTTGGCGCATCTACTGCCTGTGCCCACCCGCGTACCATACGCAACATCGGTGCTACCGACGGATTAAGTGACCTGCTCGTCAACAGCATCTTCGAGGATGCCGATGGACTGATCTGGTTCGGTACAGGCAGCACTATTGAGCAGTTCGACGGAATGACGCTCAACCATTACCCGCTTCCGAAAGATGCCAGTCAGCAATCATTGCGCATCGAAGCCATCACAGGCATCGACAAGCAAATATTCTGCTGCAACAACCATACGCTGTATCTGCTCGACAAACAGACCAACGAACTCCATTCCATACTCAGCGGGCAGATTGAAGGCATCATCCGCGACTTGTGCGTAGCCGGTCATAACCTGTACATCGCCACATCGCAAGGCCTGTACATCTATAACACGCATACAGGCGTACTCACACGTAACGTACTCAATCATACATCACCCACCGCTTCGCAAAACGACTTGCGGCACCTCAAGACCGATACAAATGGCAATATCTGGGTTACAAGCAAAGCAGGTTTGCACAACTTTTCCTCCAACGGCAATTGGAGCCATTACTACTACTCCGGACTCCCTGAGGGCGGATTTACCGAATTGGCTATCATCGATGATTATATTTTCCTCGGTTCGTTCCATAACGGCATATACATGTTCCACACCCCCACGGCGGAGTTCGCTTTGGCATTCTCAATGGTCAGCCCTATCGTTACATTGCAGGCTGTTGATTCGCTCATGATGGTCGCAACCGATGGCGATGGCGTGTTCCTCTTCGACCGCTACAAGCGGGTACAAGCGCATTACACCTCTGCTACGCAGCCCACGACCCTCACCTCCAACTCCATCTACCGAGCACTCGTTGACAGCCGAGGGCTCCTCTGGATAGGATACTACCAGCATGGATTGGATTATACACTCGGACAAACGCAGCAGTTCAGCATCTATCAGTCCAACCTGCTCAATACGCAAGGCATGGCGGTGCGCTCGCTCACTATACATGGCCATCAAGCCGTCATTGGCACACGTCAAGGATTGTACTGGCTCGATTCTGACAGGCAACTCGTCCGTCATTTCGACGAGCGCGTGCTTAACTCCAAGATGGTGTTCGCCACGTTGTACCACAACGGGCTTTACTACATAGGCACCTATGGCGGCGGACTCTACACGATGTCCGACAAGGGGGAACAACCCAAGAGCATCCGCTCGCCGTGCATCGGGCGGGATATATTTTCCCTTGCGCTGGATAGCATCGGACGCGTGTGGGTGGGCTCGGACATAGGTGTTGCCGCCCTCTACGACCGGCAACCCGTTCGTCACTTCGCTGCCGACAGCACCTCTATCCTGCCTCCCGGCTACGCCTATTGCATCTACTTCGATCGTGCCGATCGCGGATGGTTCTGTACGGAGAGTGGAGTAGTGCTCTACGATGCCATCGGCGACAGCCTGACCACCGCACCCCTACCTGACGACTTCCCGACAAGCATGACTGTTCGCAATATTTACCACGACAGGCTCGGACGCATGTACTTTATACCCCAGAAAGGCGAGACGTATGTCACCGACAGTCTGCTCCGCCCATGTAGCGTTACGCTACCAAAAGAAACGAACTTCTCGATGATTGAGGATACTATCGGCCAACTCTGGATCACTACTGCCGACGGACTCTATTGCCGCCGTACGGATAACTCACTGCATCGGTACGGCTATGCCAACGGGCTGCCTTCGGCAATATTCACACTCTGCCGGCCGCAACGCTCCGAATCCGGCACTATATGGCTCGGTAACGCCGAGGGACTAATCGCCTTGGATCCCGCCAAGGTGGCGCAGTACGAATACAACTCTCGTGTTAGCATCACCCGCATTGAGCAGCATCGCAGCACGGTTACCTTCCGCTTCTCTGACCTCCGATACTCCGACCCGAGCACCATGTACTACGAGTACCGCTTGGAGGGGGTGGATGAGAATAGTCATATCATCCGCTCAAGAGGCGAAGCCACCTACACCGATCTCCGACCCGGTAACTATACCTTCCATGTGCAGAGCTATGGCGAACCGGAAACAGAAACGACCGTACGCGTACGCGTACCTATCGGCCCGCGCGGATGGATGCAGATCATTCTTGTGGCACTCATCGTTCTGGCTCTTTATCCCGTTTACCGACTCATTCGCCATTATCTGCGCACAAGCAATCCTGCATCAGAGGATGAACAATCTGCCGATGACGAACCCGCAGAACAGAAAGCTAAATATGCCAACGTATCCATACCCGACGAGACGCTGGATGCACTGCATGCGCAGATTGATGGCATCATGAATGAGCAACAACTCTATCTGCGGCAAGACCTGAAGATCGCTGAGGTAGCCAAGCTCGTTAACGTACCGCCATACCAACTTTCGTACCTGTTCACACAGCACATGCAAACCACGTTCTACGACTACCTCTATGACTTCCGTATTGAGGAGTTCAAGCGCCGCATCATTGCAGGGGAACTCAAACGATACACCGTCGAGGCGCTTGCTCAACGATGCGGATTCAACAGCCGCGCATCGTTCTTCCGGATCTTCAAAAAGAAAACCGGCACCACACCCAACGAGTTCATTAAGCAACTCAAGAATAACAACGCTACCCGTTAACGATTGAACAGATTAACAGTTTAACAATTTATCATATCAGATTATGGCAAATCCTTTTAGCCTCGAGGGCAAGAACGCTTGGATCACAGGCGCAAGTTACGGAATCGGGTTCAACATCGCTAAGGCGTTTGTTGCAGCCGGAGATGATGGAGCGCCGCGAAGGTAAGATCATCAATATCTGCTCGATGATGTCAGAGCTCGGGCGAGAGACCGTCAGTGCCTACGCTGCTGCCAAGGGAGGACTGAAGATGCTCACACGTAACATATGCTCCGAGTATGGCGCATATAACATCCAGTGCAACGGCCTCGGCCCGGGATATATCGCTACCCCGCAAACCGCCCCGCTGCGTGAGACGCAACCCGACGGCAGCCGTCACCCCTTCGACTCGTTTATCTGTGCCAAAACGCCTGCAGGACGATGGCTCGAACCCGAAGAGCTCGGAGGACCCGCTGTCTTCCTCGCATCACACGCCTCCGACGCAGTCAACGGACACATCCTCTATGTCGATGGAGGTATCCTCGCATACATCGGCAAACAACCCGAATAAAATAACAAATAACAAATAACAAATAACAAATGAAAATTTTTAAGAACGATCCACTTCGGTGGGTCGTTCTTTTGTATGTGCTATTTTCCTCGTCCACCGCCATTGTTGCTTGCTATCTCTGTGTATTGTATCGGGATCGTATCCCGGCTATTAGTAACCTTAAAAAAAGCAACGACCATGACATACAAAGCTATGTACAAATACGAACTCGCCAGGGCTGCGGGTGTCTCTACAGATACCTTCCGTCGATGGCTTATCTCCGACCGTGATGCTTTCGAGGCGATGGGTATAGCCCCGCAACAGCATCTCCTTCCGCCGGTGGCTGTTCGGTATATTTGCGAGAAATACGTTATCGAAATCCCGTAAAAACCCTTACATTGCAGGGTATTGTCGGCAACTGCGGCAATACCCTGCACTGTATCAACCTAAAGCCGTACCTTTGCATCGTTTTTCGGAACATGATGTCTCGCGTTGAGGCATCTTAACCCTCCGGAAAACGATGCATATATGGTAAATATCTTTATTTTTCCCAACCCGGCTTTCACGCCCGAGACACGGATTCTTCCCGACGGAACATGTGTCGCACATTACCTCGACACGCCCGTCTGGTGCTCGCTCGCCGGAGCAATGTACGTACTTGAGGGCTCAACCTTCAAAAGCAGAGTGGTCTCAGGACTGACCCCCCAAAAGAATTATGGCCGCAGGACCTGCAATGGCTGTCCTATCGGGCATTCTTATCCGCATTTCTGGTATCGTGGCAGGAACTACTATGCTCACAAGGTCATGGCACTCTCGTGGATCGGTCCGCGCCCGGAAGGCTGGCAGATCGATCACCTCAACGGTGACATCTGCAACTGGTCAATCACTAACCTCCGCATCGTCACCATCGCCGAGAACCGTCGATGTGCACTCATCCTACGTGAGCGACGCCGCATCGCAGCCCAAAACAACGATCCGGCAAAAGACCCGCTGAACATGCGATCGGATGAACTCCTCACCATCTTCAACGCACACAACTGCGCCGGAGATGTCTATGAAGGCGAGTAACCCGCCGCATTTTTGGATAATTTTGGGTAATTTTTGACCGAAATCTGTCCATTGAAATTGTTTTTAATTGTCTTTAATTGTTGACTAAAATAATTCATTGAAAATATGAAAGCAATCAATTTATCCGCAGCCCTCATCGCTGCCAACGATGTAACCCTCACCCAAGCCGACGCCCTCGTCGAGACCTCCATCCTCAAGCAGCTCATCGAGTCATGCAAAGCACGCATCGAGCAACTCGACCCCGAAGCCAAAAGCCTTGCCGAAAAAACGCTCTCCGAGCTTGGCGAGACCTCCGGCATGTTCACCCACCGGGGACATCACTACACGCTCGACTCCGTTCCCGTCTTCGACCTTATCGGCAACCCCAACAAGTACAATACCGCCGAGGCAGCGACCTACCGCCGCAAAGCACGTGAGCAGCAAAACCTGAAAAAGCAATCGGCGATGCTGACCAAAGAGATGAAAAACATCATGGACGCCTATCCCGGCAGTCATCCCAACCTCGCGCCCGACGCCCTCAAGCGCACCCTCAAGTGCCTCGATTAGCGCAGCGGTGCTCCTGTCACCCGCATGGCTGAGCGCGCAGTCGGTCGCAACCGACAAAAGAAAAACAACAAAGAAAAAAGAACCAAAAAAGAAAATAAAAAAAGAAAAGC
>CALZOG010000038.1 GCA_945827635.1 uncultured Bacteroidales bacterium | reverse complement strand
TGCTTGCTGGAGCAGGAGCAGTTGTTTACGAACGTATTGAGTTCAAGCAGAATTGTACTGGACGACTTGAACGTGCTGCCAATGCAAATACTATCGAAATTGCAGTCAATGAGGTAGATGCCGCTATTCAGTTTGCCGAAACTAAAGGATATACTTCCGGCTATACATCTGTGTTTTATCAAACACCCGATGAGGATATAGCGTATTGGTATAATAATCTATGTGCTTCACGACAAGAGTTGGCTAATCTTCCCGATAATGCCTCAACACTTGAGAAAACGAATACTTTGATGAAGTTGCGAGAAACATTGACAAATACTGGTGAACATGGTGCCTATGTAATTTATCCGAAAGGATTGGAATACTATCCGCACAATTTTTTGTGGGGTATTGTTAGATGTATTATTTGGATTGCAATCACTGCTGTAATTGGAGCGGTCATTTTAATAATTGAATAATTTTAAATTTTGATTTTTGCATGAGACTTTTGAGATTTTTGAGACTTTCTCCTTCAAACTTTTGATTCTCAGCGAACTCATTCCCTCGTCAAAGTTGCAACATTGTCTCAAAAGTCTTAAAAGTCTCATGCAAATTATACATAAATTCTTTAATTTTGCCACTACATTTTCAACATTTTCGAACGATATGTTCGAAAACTAATTGTTAGTTGTTCCTTATATGTTACTTATAGGATCGTTGGTTGTTATCGATCCTTTGTCACATTCATTACGAGCCAAAATCAGCTCAAATACCTCACAAGCACGAAATGTACACCTGATTGGCAACTTATGCACACAAATGTCGCCTGCGTGTGGCAGAAATGCCGAAAAATAAATGTTTTGCAAAAAAAATCACACAAACACTTGCAAATTTGCAAAATATTTATTATCTTTGTAGTTGAAATGAGTGAGGGGACCCGAAAAGGTCTCCTCTCGCGTTAAGAATAGAAGAGAGACCGCCTGTGGCTGACAGAAGAAAGAAAAAAGATTATGATGACATCCGAACAAGACATACGTACCTGCATTGAGCAATTCATAGCCGGAACAGGCTACGAACTGATAACGTTAGCTATCCGCCCTGATAACTCGATCCTCGTTGAGGTAGACCGGCTGGAAGGCACGGATGTGGATTTCTGCGGCGAACTGAACAGGGCGCTGGTGGATTATCTGGAAGCACAAGGCGAGCCGGATTATGCGCTGGAGGTCGGTAGCGTGAGCCTGGTGGATCCGTTCAAGACGAAGATGCAGTATCAGAAGCACCTCGGGCACGAAGTAGAAGTGCTGGCTGCGGACGGCAAGAAGTATCGCGGACAACTCGTGAGCGTGGATGAAGATACATTCAGCGTGGACAGCGAGGAGAAAGTGGCTGTGGAGGGCAAGAAGCGCAAACAGACGCAGGTTATCACCCGCACATGGGCGTATGGTGAGCCTAAATACGTCAAGTACGACCTGAAACTGTGATTAGACCGCTGCGCTGAGGAAGACAGACCGCTGCGCTGAGAGAGGATAGGAAGAGAGAATTATAACAACACAAAATAATGGCAACAAAAAAAACTGATTCAATCAATTTGATTGAGATTTTCAAGGACTTCAAGGAGTTCAAGAACATTGACAAGCAGACATTGATCAACGTGCTTGAGGAGTCGTTCCGCAGCGTTATCGCCAAGATGTACGGTACGGACGCAAACTACGACGTGATTATCAACCCTGACAAAGGTGACCTGGAGGTGTACCGTAACCGTCTGGTGATGGAGGATGACGACGTAGCCAACGAGAATACGCAGATCGCTCTGAGCGATGCGCTGAAGTTGGATGATGAGGCTGAAGTAGGTGAGGAGGTAACTGACCGCGTGGATTTCAGCGTGTTTGGTCGCCGTATGATTCTGAACCTGCGTCAGACGCTGGCAACGAAGATCCTGGACCTGAAGAAGGAAGACCTGTATATGCGTTACAGCGAGAAACTCGGACAGATCGTCAGCGGTGAGCTCTACCAGGTATGGAAGAAAGAGATGCTGCTGCTGGACGAAGAGAACAACGAGCTCTACCTGCCCAAGCAGAACCAGATTCCTACCGACTTCTACCGCAAGGGTGATACCGTTCGCGCCGTTGTCGTACAAGTGGATAACAAGAACCAGAACCCGAAGATCATCCTGAGCCGTACGAGTCCGCTGTTCCTGCAGCGATTGTTCGAGCAGGAGGTGCCCGAGGTGCATGACGGTCTGATCGGTATAAAGAACATCGCCCGTATCCCGGGTGAGCGTGCAAAAGTAGCTGTGCAGAGCTTTGACGACCGCATTGATCCCGTGGGCGCATGCGTAGGTATAAAAGGTGCACGTATTCACGGTATAGTTCGAGAGTTGCGCAACGAGAACATCGACGTGATCAACTACAGCTCGAACATCAATCTGTATATCCAGCGCGCATTGTCGCCTGCGAAGATATCGTCGATGACCATCAATGAGGAGGAGAAGAAAGCCGAAGTTTATCTGAAGAGCGAGGAGGTAAGTCTTGCCATCGGTAAGGGTGGTTACAATATCAAACTCGCCAGCATGCTGACAGGTTATGAGATAGAGGTTTACCGTGAGATGGAGGGCGAGGATATCGAGGATATCTATCTGGAGGAGTTCAACGACGAGATCGACCAGTGGGTGATCGATGCCCTGAAAGCTGCCGGACTGGATACAGCCAAGGCTGTGCTGGCGGTTGACAAAGACGAACTGATTAAGCGTACTGACCTTGAGGAAGAGACCATCGACGATGTAATCCGCATACTTGAGGCTGAGTTCGCTGATGATTGATTTTTGATTTCTGCTCAAAAACAAAATCAAGAATAGTATAGAGGGACAGACCTCACTAATATAAGAATAAACAGTATAAATTTGTACTATGGCAATAAAACTGATTAAAGCGTGTAAGGAACTGAACATCGGCATGGCAACTGCCGTTGAATTCTTAGGCAAACATGGTATGAACATTGATACGGATCCTAACCTCCGTATTGATGACGATGTATATATGAAACTTGCCAAGGAGTTCAGCAAGGACCTGGCTCTCAAACTGGAGGCCGAGCGCCAACAACAGCAGCGCCAGGAACGCGATATTCAGAAAGTGCTCACTCTGGACTCTGCCCAAGAGGAGGCTGACCGTCGTGCGGCGGAAGCTGCGCGTCAGGCTGTTCAGGAAGCTGCCGAGGCTGCGAAGAAAGCCGCAGAAGAGGCTGCCCGCAAAGCTGCCGAGGAAGCGCAACGTGCCGCCGAGGCTGCAAGAAAAGCCGAGGAGGAAGCTGCACGACTCGCTGCAGAGCGCGAAGCGGAAGAACAGGCACGCCGTGAGGCGGAAAAGGCTGCTGCCGAAGAGGCTGCTAAAGCACAAGCCGAAAAAGCTAAACCGGCTGCTCAGGATGCTGCTGCGCAAGCCGAGACGGAAGAGCCAAAGCCCGAAACCAAGAAAACCGAGATATTCACGCTCGGAAAACCTGTACTGAAGAACCAGCCGAAGGTGGTGGGCAAGATTGACCTGGATACGCTGAATCAGGCTACTCATCCGCGTCAGAAGACCAAGGAGGAGAAGAAGAAAGAACGTGAGGAGCGCGAGCAGGCACGCCGCGCTGCACAAGGCGGTGGTGAGAAACGCAAACGCGAGCGTATCAAGCAGAACAAGGTGGACGTAAATGACGTCAAGAACCAGAAAGGCGGCAAGAACGCCTCGAAGAAGAAAGGCGTACGCGTTGAGGTGGACGACGAGGAGGTACAGCGCCAGATAAAAGAGACGATTGCACGTCTGCAAGGTAACAAGGGTAAGACCGCTACATCCAAGCACAAACGCGAACGCCGCGAGCAGGAGCGTGAGAAGGCCGCTACCGAACGCGCACAGGAGCAGGCACAGAGCAAGGTGCTCAAACTTACCGAGTTCGTGACAGCCAACGATCTGGCTGTGATGATGAACGTGCCTGTAACGAAGATCATCGGTACATGTATGTCGCTGGGTATGATGGTAAGTATCAACCAGCGTCTGGATGCCGAGACAATCAATATTGTCGCCGAAGAGTTCGGTTTCCAGACGGAGTATGTCAGCGCCAAGGTTGCCGAGCAGATTGCCGAGGAAGAGGAGGCATACAGCGAAGAGGATCTGGAGCCTCGCGCACCGATCGTAACCGTGATGGGTCACGTTGACCACGGTAAGACATCGCTTCTTGACCACATACGTAACACAAACGTCATAGCCGGTGAGGCGGGCGGTATAACGCAGCACATTGGTGCATATAACGTCAAACTCAGCGAGTCAGGCAAGCACATCACCTTCCTGGATACCCCAGGTCATGAGGCATTCACCGCCATGCGTGCACGTGGTGCACAGGTGACGGATATAGCTATTATCATTGTTGCAGCCGACGATGGCGTAATGCCGCAAACTCGCGAGGCTATCAGCCACGCACAGGCGGCAGGCGTACCGATGGTGTTTGCCATCAACAAGTGCGACAAGCCCGGTGCGAACCCTGACAAGATCAAAGAGGAACTGGCGAACATGAACCTGCTTGTAGAGGAGTGGGGTGGCAAGTATCAGAGTCAGGACATATCTGCCAAGAAGGGTACAGGTGTTCACGAACTGTTGGACAAAGTGTTGCTCGAGGCAGAGATGCTTGACCTGAAGGCTAATCCCAATCGCCGTGCCAAAGGTTCGATCATAGAGTCGTCGTTGGACAAAGGTCGTGGCTACGTGGCTACTGTGCTCGTATCCGATGGAACGCTACACATGGGCGATGTACTGCTCGCAGGTACGTTCCACGGCAAGGTTAAGGCAATGTTCAACGAACGCGGTCAGCGCATACAAGCCGCCAAGCCGGGTGAGCCTGCTGTGGTTCTTGGTTTGAACGGCGCACCGCAGGCAGGTGACGAGTTCAACGTACTGCCGACAGAGCAGGAGGCAAAAGATATAGCTTCGAAGCGCGAGCAACTGCAACGTGAGCAGTCTATCCGCACCAAGAAACACGTTGGACTGGAGGAGATCGGTCGTCGTCTGGCTATCGGTGACTTCAAGGAGTTGAACCTGATTATCAAGACCGATGTGGACGGCTCGGCAGAAGCACTCGCCGATTCGATGATCAAACTTTCGACTGAGAATATTCAGGTGAACGTTATCCACAAGGCTGTAGGTGCTGTCAGCGACAGCGATGTGATGCTCGCAGCCGCATCCGACGCCATCATCATAGGTTTCAACGTGCGTCCTACAGGTTCGGCCAAGAAGATGGCAGAGCAAGAGGAGGTGGATATACGCGTATATTCCATCATCTATGATGCTATCGAGGAGGTCAAGGCCGCTATGGAAGGCATGCTCTCGCCGGAGATCAAGGAAGAGGTTACCGCTACCGTCGAGGTGCTGCAAACCTTCCATATCAGCAAGGTAGGAACGATTGCCGGTTGTATTGTGCGTGAAGGTAAGATCAAGCGTGGTAACAAGGTTCGCGTCATTCGTGACGGTATTGTTATCAAGACAGCCGAACTGGCATCGCTCAAGCATGTCAAGGACGATATCAAGGAAGCCGGCGTTAACACCGAGTGTGGCTTGAGCCTGAAGGCTTACGATGACCTGAAGGAGGGTGATATACTTGAGTCGTTTGAGGAGATAGAAGTAGCCAAGTCTCTCTAATAGGACGATTGATTTTATTCATGTCCGCAATAGCGACAATAGGATTCTTTGACGGAGTACACAAAGGTCACCGTTACTTGTTTGAGCAACTGCGCGGGTATGCAGAGCAATATGATGAGCGTGCGCTTGTTTTCACGTTTCTGCAACACCCGCGTGGAGTGTTAACCCATGAATGCCCGCCGCTCCTCACTACCACTGAGGAGCGCGAGCGTTTGTTAGGGCAGTTTGGCGATGTGCATTTCTTCGACTTTGCCGAGGTGCAACCGCTCACAGCCATGCAGTTCCTCGACTATCTGGCCGACCGCTGGAAGGTCAAACATCTGCTGATGGGCTACAACCATCATTTCGGTTCTGACGGACAGATGACTGACGAACAGTATGCCGCCGTGGCGAAGCAGGTAGGTATAACCATCATACGTGCCTTGCCGTATAGCCAAAACGACCTGCGACCGTCGTCCACCAAGATACGTAATCTGCTTGCGGTCGGTGACATTCAGGCTGCCAATCGAATGCTCGGTTACGAATATATGTTGTCGGGCAGGGTAGTGCACGGCAGGATGATTGGCAGGCAGATAGGTTTTCCTACAGCCAATATACTGCCGGATTCAAGTAAGTTAGTACCCGCTGCAGGAGTGTACAAGGCTATAGCTGTGATAAACGGCGAGAATAGCGGCAAAGCACTAAGCTGCGAGAAAACGGCGTTGGTGAATATCGGCACTAATCCTACCGTTGGCAATACCCATCAGACGATTGAGGTGCATATTCCCGGCTTCTCCGGCGACCTGTACAATCAGTCGCTCACTTTGCGACTGATTGACCGCATACGCGAAGAACGCCACTTTGCATCGCTGGACGAACTGAAAAAACAGATACAACAAGATTTGCAAAACATCTGATAGTATGAAAAAGATTCTCCCTTTACTTTTTGTTACGTTCCTGTTGGCAGCGTGCCATCCGCAGCAGACTGCGAAAGAAGATTTACAGAAGTTCACCGAACGTATTGAGCAGAAGTCCGACAAGTGGTCGGATGCCGACTGGGATGACGCGGCTATGCATTACTCCGAGATTTGTCAGACTATCGAACGTTACGATTACTCCGACGAGGAGTTGCGCGAGATAGGCAAACTCAAAGGTCGTTGTCTGGCTAAGTTCAGCAAGCACTCGTTTGACGAAGGCACCAAAGGCATGCACGACGCGTATATTGAACTCGGAGGTGCGCTTGAGGGATTATTCGAGGGCTTGGGAAAATAGATCGTAACAATCAGAATCATACCCATTTCACATGATACGGCTTCAACATTTATTCAGTCTTTTGCTTGTGGCAGTTTTTTGCCTGTCGCTGCACGCAACTGTTTATACTCCGTCAACGGTTCCGCATCCGCGCAGGATGGACGTAACGGCGTTTGTGTCCAACCCCGATGCTATACTTAGTGTATCGGAGACGGCTGCCATCCAGCGTGTGGCTCAGCAACTAAATCAGGTGACTGGTGTTGAACTGGTGACTGTCGTGCTGAGCGATATTGGTGATGCTGATGCATTCGAATTCTCAATTGAGTTGTTCAACCGATGGGGAATAGGTGACCGCGAGAAGAAAAACGGAGTGCTTGTGTTCTTTGCCCTGCAGTCGCGTGATATACGTATCATTACCGGCGGAGGCATGGAGGGTCTGCTGCCGGATGCAACATGTTCGCGTATAGTGCACGACGTGATGATACCTCTACTTTCCGACGGTCAGTATGGTGCCGGATTGTTAGCCGGCAACAAGGCTATAGCAGTCCGATTGACAGACCAGAATGCGCTTGAAGAGCTGTTGCTTGGTTACCAGCGTCAGCCGATTAGCGAGAGCCCGTGGATGGAGTTGAGTATCCTGTCGCTGCTGGTGGCACTGATAACATTGCTGTACTACTGTTTCCTGCCTCGCTGCCCACGATGCAGGCAGAAAGGTATCAAGGTGCGTTCAACTGTCGTGACTAAAGCTACATACGACAAGGAGGGTAAAGGCGTGCGCCACTACACGTGCAAGTGTTGCGGACATACATGGGATAAGACGTATGTCATACCTAAGGTGCAACGACCTGTTGTATATACTTCATCAGGTAAGAACTATGGCGGAGGATTCGGTGGCGGATTTGGCGGAGGAAGCTTTGGCGGTGGTTCGTCGTTCGGCGGAGGTGCTGGCGGTAAATTCTGATATCTGACAACTTAATTACAAAACAATATGAAAAAGAGTGTTACAATTATTATTGTCATTGCGCTGTTGGCTGCAGTGGCATTTTGGCTTGTTGGCAAGTACAATGCAATGGTGTCTGCCGATGAAAACGTAAAGACTGCCTGGGCACAGGTCGAGAACCAGTACCAGCGTCGTAGTGATCTGATTCCTAACCTTGTAGCCACGGTCAAAGGCTATGCTGCGCATGAGAGTCAGGTGTTGGAGTCGGTGGTTGCTGCGCGTGCCAAAGCAACACAGGTGGTTGTTGATCCGTCAAAGACCTCGCAGGAGGATATGGCTGCATTCCAGGCAGCACAGGGTGAACTGTCGCAGGCTTTAGGTCGATTGCTTGCAGTGACGGAGAACTATCCTGATCTCAAAGCTAACCAGAACTTCCTGGAACTTCAGGCACAATTGGAGGGAACAGAGAACCGTATCACCGTAGCACGCAATGCGTTCAACGAGTCGGCAAAGAAGTATAACCAACTTATTCGTGTGTTCCCGAACAATATTGTTGCATCTTGCTTCGGCTTTGAGCAGAAAGCGTATTTCGAGGCTGAATCAGGTGCAGAGAAAGCACCGATTGTGGCTTTCTAATAAAACGTGAGCATAGCAGGCAAGATATCCTGCATGCATAAATCAAGAGGCTGTACGTCGTGTACAGCCTCTTGATTTGTTATGGTTGTTACCCATTGATGTTTGCTACAACTTATCCGAGCATGGTGAGCAGGATACCTGCTGCTACAGCAGAACCGATCACACCGGCAACGTTCGGCCCCATGGCATGCATGAGCAGGAAGTTTCCGGGGTTCTCCTCCTGACCAACCTGCTGGCTTACGCGTGCAGCCATCGGTACAGCCGACACTCCGGCAGAACCGATCAGCGGGTTGATCTTCTCCTTGCTGAACAGGTTCATCAGTTTGGCAAGCAGCACACCGCCACCCGAACCCAAGCCAAAGGCAATTATACCCATAGCCAGGATCATCAGCGTTTGCCAGTTCAGGAACGAAGCACCGGTAGCCGTGGCACCTACTGACAGACCGAGGAAGATAACTACGATGTTCATCAGTTCGTTTTGAGCTGTCTTGCTTAAGCGATCTACTACACCGCACTCCTTCATCAAGTTTCCGAGCATCAGACAGCCGATCAGCGGCGCAGCGTCCGGCAGGATGAGAGCAACGATGGTTGTAACCATAATCGGGAAGATGATCTTCTCAGTCTTGCTTACGGCACGCAGTTGTTTCATCTTGATTGCGCGCTCCTCTTTGGTGGTCAGCAGTCGCATGATGGGCGGTTGGATTACCGGCACAAGAGCCATATAACTGTACGCAGCTATAGCAATCGGACCCAACAGATGCGGTGCGAGTTTGGAGGTCAGGAAGATACTTGTCGGTCCGTCAGCACCACCGATGATACCTATTGAACCTGCTTCGGCCTCGGTGAAGCCCATAGCATTGGCGCAGAGGAATGTAATAAATATACCAATCTGCGCAGCAGCACCCAGGAGTAGGGACTTCGGATTAGCAATCAGCGGACCGAAATCCGTCATTGCACCGACACCGATAAAGATCAGGCACGGATATACACCGGCTTTCACACCGATGTACAGTACATCCAGCAAGCCTCCTTCTTTCAGAATTGCGCCATAACTATGGTAAGCCGGGCTGCTCGGGTCAAGAAATGCCGACCACAATTCCTGATGGAACATGTTCGCACCCGGCAGGTTCGTTAGTAACATACCGAATGCTATCGGCAGCAGGAGCAAGGGCTCGTATTGCTTCTTGATGGCAAGATAAAGCAGGAAGAACGAGATACACAGCATAGCCAGTTGTTGCCATCCGCCAGAGAGAAAATCTGCGCCCATCTGCATGAATCCCATGCCACGGAAGAATTCTAAAATGTCATTCCACATAATAATTTGTTTTTAGTAGAAAGTCAAAAGACAAAAGCCTGATTATCCCAGTACCATCAGCAGATCATCCTGCATAACGTTCTGTCCGGCGCTGACAGCTATTTGCTTAACCGTGCCATCTTGCTCAGCCAGTACAGGATTCTCCATCTTCATCGACTCGAGGATGAGAAGAGTGTCACCTTTCTTGACAGCCTGACCTTCGCTTACGGTAACCTTGATTACCGAACCGGGCAGCGGTGATGTAACTTTCAGTCCTGCAGCAGGTGCGGCAGCAGGTTTAGGTGCTGCGGGTTGGGGAGCCGGAGCGGCTTTGGGGGCTTCAGCCTTTGGCGCAGCGGGTGCGGCAGGTGCAGCTGCAGGAGCGGCAGCGGTGGCAATCTCCACCAGTTTGTCCTCTTGCATTACATTCTTGCCGGGCTCGGCGTAAACGGCTTTTACAACACCTGCAAACTCTGACTTGACGGAGTTCTCCATCTTCATTGATTCCATGGTCAGCAGCTCGTCGCCAACTTTTACGTTGTCGCCCACCTTGATGTTGACTTTGACGATCGAGCCGGGCAGCGGTGATTTAACCACCTGCACGCCTTCGGCAGCAGGAGCAGCAGCCTGCTGTGCGGCACTAACTACTTTCTGTGCTGTAGCACGTGGAGCAGCGACAGCCGGTTGCTCTTTCTCTATTTCTACTTTGAAAGTTGTACCGTTGACGGTTACTTCCGCCACGTTGCCTTCCAACTCATTGACAGTCGTTGAGAACTTATGACCATCAATTATAAACTTAAATTCTTTCATATTAGTTTCTGTGTAGATTATTCATTCCCATGATTTTTGCATTCCATGGCGAATATTTACGTTCAATTTTCTTGATGGTTATGTGCGTCGGCTCCTCGTCGTGTACACCATTGTAGTACAGATGCAGTGCCATGGCTATAGCCGCTGTAGCCTGCCCGGTCAGGGTGATATGCTCGTCAGTCTCCTTACGCGGAGCACCGACAGAAGCGTGTACCTCTTGGGGCTTTTCGGTCTTCACGCGAGGTTGCATGATTCGGCCGAAAAGCTTCAAGACGTATATCAGCACTACCAGCAGGACGAGCACCAGAGCAAAGCCCAGGAGCGTCACAAACCATACATGTGGCCAGTTGGTTGCTAAAAGTGTCATAATTACAACGGAATATTAGAGTGTTTCTTAAGCGGGTTGGTCAGACGCTTGGTCTGTAACATCTCAAATGCACGTATGATGCGTGCACGGGTGTTACGCGGTTCAATAACGTCATCGATATATCCGCGGTTGGCAGCCTGGTAGGGCGATGCAAACTTATCCTTGTACTCAGCCTCCTTCTCGGCAATGAATGCTTTCTTCTCGGCAGGATCCTCGATAGCCTTGATAGCCTTAGCCTGCAGCACACCTACTGCACCGCTGGCACCCATCACGGCAATCTCGGCGTTAGGCCAAGCGTAGCACATGTCACCGCGCAACTGTTTGCAGCTCATCACGATATGGCTGCCTCCGTACGACTTGCGAATGGTGATAGTTACCTTAGGCACGGTAGCCTCGCCGTATGCGAACATCAGTTTTGCTCCGTGATCGATGATACCGGCATACTCCTGACCTGTACCGCACAGGAAACCCGGTACGTCAACCAATGTAAGAATCTGGATATTGAATGCGTCGCAGAAACGTACGAATCGTGCTGCCTTGCGGCTGGCGTCGCAGTCAAGCACACCGGCAAGCCAGTTAGGCTGGTTGGCGATGATACCTGTCGAACGACCGTTGAAACGTGCAAAACCGCAGATGATGTTCTTGGCATAATCCTTCTGAACCTCCATGAAGTCGCCGTTATCAACGATAGTGTTGATGATGTCCTTCATGTTATAAGGTTTGTTCGGATCATCAGGAACAATCTCGTTCAGGCTGTCCTCGATACGTGCAGGATCATCGGTGCATTCAACGAGCGGAGCTTCCTCCATGTTGTTCTGCGGAATGAACGAAACGAGACGGCGAATCTCTGCCATAGCCTCGTCCTCGGTGGCGGCAACGAAGTGCGTTACGCCGGACTTGGTGGCATGAACCTTAGCACCACCGAGCTGCTCAACGGTCACATCCTCACCGGTAACGCTCTTCACTACCTTCGGACCGGTGATGAACATGTATGAGTTCTGCTCAGTCATCATGATGAAGTCCGTCAGGGCGGGGGAGTAAACAGCACCACCGGCACACGGACCGAAGATCACGCTGATTTGTGGTACAACGCCGGAGGCAAGAATGTTACGCTCGAAGATCTCGGCATAACCAGCCAGAGCACATGCGCCCTCCTGGATACGTGCGCCACCCGAATCGTTCAAGCCGATGATAGGTGCACCCAGCTTCATAGCCATATCCATCACGTGGCAGATCTTCTGAGCCATGGTTTCTGACAGCGAACCGCCGATAACTGTTGCATCCTGTGCGAATACAAATACCAGTCGTCCGTCAATCGTACCCGAACCGCAGGCTACACCGTCGCCGAGGAACACTTTCTTCTCCATACCGAAGTCTGTGCAACGGTGGGTGAGGAACATATCAACCTCTTCGAACGAGTCGGGGTCCAACAACATATTTATACGCTCGCGTGCAGTATAACTGCCTTTGGCGTGGTGTTTCTCTACGGCTGCTTCGCCGCCACCTGCCATCGCTTTCGTACGCGAGTCAATGAGTTTCTGTAATTTTTGACTATCCATATTTTTTTCAATTTAATGCAATTATTTGGGCTGCTGGCACAACTCGGTGAGTACACCCTTCGTCGATTTCGGATGCAGGAAGGCAATCATCAGGTTCTCGGCGCCTTTGCGCGGAGCTTTGTCGATGAGTTGGATACCTGCAGCTTCGCACTCAGCCAGTGCGTCTGCTACGTTCTCTACGTTGAATGCTACGTGGTGTACGCCACCGCGACCGCCGTTCTTCTCAATGAACTTGGCGATTGTTGACTCAGGAGAGGTCGGCTCAAGGAGCTCGATCTTAACTTCGCCTACCTTGAAGAAGGCTGTACGAACTTTCTGATCCTCTACTACCTCGATGCTGTAGCAGGGAGCGCCTGACAAAAACTCGAAGAAGGGAGCGGCTTCTTCAATGCTGGTAACAGCAATTCCTAAATGCTCAATGTGAGTTGGTTTCATAAAAATTTTATAAATTTTAATTAAATTAACTATGTTGTCTATATTCAATCAGTGCAACGGTCTTTATCCTGTCAGCACGAAGTGCGGCCGTTTGCAAAATACTTCCACAACGGTGCAGCCATTAGTGCTTGAATGATCATGCCTCTGTCCAAAATCTCTTTTACCTCTTCGCGGGAAAATACATGAACATTGATATCTTCCGTAGCTTCCTGGTGCTGCTCGCTCAGTTTCTCCACGTCACGGGCGAGATAGGTATATACCAGGTTGTTGTGGTTTGTCGGGTTAGGGGAGAGAGTCATAAATAGTTCCCATGTCCCTCCGCCGTATCCGGTCTCTTCGCTCAATTCGCGTTGTGCGGCATGCAGCGGTGTCTCACCCGGGTCCACCACGCCGGCTACAATCTCGTAGCAGGTCTGCCCCAAGGCGTGGCGGTACTGGTCTTCCATTACGAACTTGCCGTCCTTGGTGATGGCTATGACGTTGATCCAGTCGGGAAACTCTAATACGAACCAAGTAGGTATCTGTCGTCCGGAAGGCAGTTCTACTGTCTCTTGCCTGACGCTCAGCCACTCGCCAAGATGGAGAATATTCTCCGACTTAACGACCTTCCATTTTCTATTCTCTAATACCGGTACCACCACTCTCAACTCTAAACACTCAACGCTCAACCCTCAACCCTCACGCTCAACCCTCACGCTCAACTATCACCCTACCGCCTCCATGTTCTTCGGATTGTGCAGTGCCTTGCCTTCTTGCGTGTATGCATATTCAATTCTGTCGGCAAAGTACGTCTCAACCTTTCCGCGCACCACTTTCATTGTTGAATTGACAAGGTGATTCTGCTCGGTGAATGCTTCCGGCAGAACTGCCAATGCTTTGGGCAGCCATGCTTCCGGGAATACGCCGGCATGTTTGCCACCAGGCTTGTAAGCATCCACCTCCGCCTGAATCTTGTCAAGCATCAGTCGTTGTCCTGCTTCTGTTTTCGGGTCAACGCCTTGCTGCTTGCAGTAGTCGCGCAGTGTATCTTTGTTCGGCACAATCAGGGCAATGGTGTATGGGTTCTGGTTGTTATGCAGGATACATTGCTCAACATACGGCGAACCGTCTGTCAGACCGTCCTCAAAACCTTCCGGGCTGTACTTCTCGCCATCGGCACTGATCAGCAAGCTCTTGAATCGACCTACTACCCACAGGAATCCCGGATGTTCCTTCGTTACATATCCCATATCGCCGGTGTGCAGCCAGCCGTCGATGATTGTTTTCTCTGTTGCTTCAGGGTTCTTCCAGTAGCCTGCCATCACGTTCTCGCCGCGAACAACTATCTCGCCGCGTTCGCCGTCAGGCACAATGTTTCCCTCGCTGTCGCATATCTTCACTTCCTCGTTGGCTACTATTCGTCCGCTGGAGCCGAAGATTGCCGCTCCGCCGGCGTTTGCGCAGATGATTGGCGTCGCCTCGCTCAGTCCGTAGCCCTGGAACATCGGCATTCCTACGGCGCAGAAGTATCGCTGCAACTCTATATCCAGCAGCGCACCGCCGCCTACAAAGAACTTCATCTTTCCGCCAAAACCCTGTCGCACGGCTTTGAATATCAGCCGGTCGAACAGTTTGACCAACGGATACCGCCAGCATTGCCAACCGCCACGGTTCCAATACTCCTTGTTGTAAGCAATGGCGTTGCGCAGGGCAAAGTTGTACAGCTTCTCCACTTTCGGTCCTTTGGCTTTGATACCCGACTCAATGTTCTTGCGGAAGTTCCGCGCCAGAGCGGGAACGGACAACATAACTGCCGGTTGTGTCTCGCGAATGGCGATAGGTATGTTCCTCAGCGTTGCCATAGCTGTCTTGCCAACCGGCACAGTGGCTATCGATCCGCCATACGACATCATGGTGTAGAAACCCGCTACGTGGGCAAAACAGTGATCCAGAGGCAGGATAATCAGCATCACGTCGTCCACATCAATGCCCACTACCGAACGTGCCTGCTCCACATTGGCGGTGTAGTTGCGGTGCGTGAGCAATATACCTTTCGGGTCAGCTGTGGTGCCCGAGGTGTATGATATGTTTGCATAATCGTCCGGCTGGACGCTCTTGTAGCGTTGCTCGAAGGCTTTAGGATCTTTCTGCAACTGCTCGCGACCGAGGCGGATCACTTCATCGATACTTGTTTCGCGGTCCTCATACTTCTCCAGCGTGTCAAACACAATCACCTGGCGCACATTCGGACATTGCGGCAGGATCTTGCGAATCTTTGGCAACTGCTGTTCCGAAGTCATGATCATCACAGCGTCCGAGTGCTGAATACGGAACAACAGGTCTGACGCTTCCTCCAGTTTGATGGACAGCGGCACATTCACTGCACCGGCATACAGGATGCCCAGCTCGCCAGTTACCCATAGGTTCCTGCCTTGCGAGAGTAGGGCTACACGCTCGCCTTTCTTCAGCCCGAGTGCTATCAGTCCGGCACCGATGAGATGTGCCTGTTCGCGCGTCTGCGAATAAGTGGTGGCTGTCCACTTGTCGTTTACTTTCTCGCGTAGGAACACGTGGTCGGCATACTTAGCCGTATAGTGTTCTACAAAATCAATTATCGTTGGTTTATTCATTACTGAAATCTTTTAATTAAATTCTTTCAATCCGAGCAATCTGTGCCGCGCCTACAACTACCATCTTGTCAATCATCGTTTGGCGCAGCGTTTGTATGTTTTCGGTCAGTCGCAACGGTGTGTGGCGCGACAGACGGATGAACCGGTACAATTGTTGCACATAGTTCTCCACGGGTGTCAGTTCTGTCTCGCGTTTGTGAAGCGTATGTTTGCCGTTGCTGATCATCATCATCCGTTGGAAGTTCATATCAACGGACTCCAGCGAGTCGATATCTATATCTTGTTCCTTCAACTGCTCGACTATCATGGGCATATATTGCTTCAGGATAACCATCAGCGCATACTTGTCGCTGTCGCACACGTTCATTGCGTTGAAGAACAACTCCGACACTTTCCATTCAAAGTCGTCCAGCTCCTCCACTTTCCCGCGCTCGAACGGCTCAAAGAACAGTTCCGGAGCGTTGGTGAACGGCTGCATTCCGTATATGGGTTTTACCATATCTATGTTACGGTCGTACACCTCAGGTTTGCCGGTCTGCAGGATTGCTATCCATGCTTCGTATGCCGCCTCGCTCTCGTACGACAGCATTTCTGCCATCTGATCCAGAGCCCATTCGTCGGTAATGTTCAGCCTGCCGCAAATCAGCAGCAGTCCGACTAAAGCGCGGGCGCGTACAACTTCTGCACAATGGCGGCTCATTGCCCACAGCAACATCTGGAATCGCCCACGGTCATAGCCGTGCTCCAGCTGATAGAGTGTCAATGCCGTAATCGCCATGGCAGCCTGAGTAGGCTGCTCGGCGTCAAGCAGAATGACTTGGAAATCCGCCAAATCCTCTACCTCTACCGATTCGTTCGTGCGAAATATGTGAAACAGGTCTTTCAACTCAATTCGTGTTTAGTTACGATGATTTGTGTGCCAAAGATGCGCACTCAACCAAAAAACGTACAAAGTTACAAAAAAATAATGACATTTGCAAGAGTTTTTTGATTTTTTTTCAAATGTCTCTCTTCAAATGTCATTATTCAGTTTTTCTTACTCAAATCGGTTGTGATAGATATTCTCTTCTTTCCATTTGTCTTTCACTGCCGGTTGCTCGGCGGGATATCCTACCGGCACAATGCACAACGGTATCAGATTGTCGGGGATATTCAGTATCTGTCGTGCCTTGCGTATGCGTTCGGCGTTCGGCTGAATAGCGCACCACACGGCTCCCAGACCCATAGAGTGGGCTGCCAGCAGCAGGTTCTCCGTGCAGGCCGATACATCGTGAATCCAGAACTCCTGCGCCTCACCTTCCATTGTCTTGCTCAGATCGCCGCACATCACAAAGCACAGCGGAGCATTGTTCTGCACGCGGGTGTTCGGCAGCGAGTCGCCTATCTGCTTCAGCAATGCCGGATCATCCACCACGATGAATGCCCAAGGCTGACGGTTGACGGCTGATGGAGCTGCCATAGCGCAGCGAAGCAGTGTCTGAACCTGCTCGTCGCTCGGACGCTCACCCGTGAACTGACGAACGGACACGCGCGTCATAATGTTGTTGATTACCTGCTCATCCGATGCGGGCTGAGGCTTGTTACACGATACCAATGTACTTACTGCCATAGCAATAACGATAAATAAATTTTTCTTCATACTATTGAGTTGGTCGTATTATTTTTTCACGCCTTCAAAATATTCGTGGTTTAGAATGAATATGTTGTTGATTGAACGTGCAAAGATAAGCATTAATTTTGACATTTGCAACTTTTCTTTCATTTTTGTGCAAAATAGCACCATAAATTTGCAAAATCGTTCCGTTCCATCGGGGGATTATCGAGGGATTGTCGAAGCATTATCGTGGTTGTTTTATATTTTCTCCACCAGCGTTAGCCCGTTCTTGCCGCCCATGGTGTAACCTTCGTATATCTTTTCGCCGGAGCGCAGATGATCAACTGCCAGCTGTTCGCCTTGGCAGAGCATGCGGCAGAAGAATGTGTCACCGACGTGTAACTTGCCGTTTTGTACCTCCGCTACGCGCCAGGCATAGTTGCCGGTATATTCTATCGTACAAACCCTGTCCGGTAGCCATGCTATGCGCACTTTGTCGCCAAGCTGCAGGTCGTCGGCATTCAGGGTGGAGTGGTAGATATAGTTCGATTCCTCACCCGCATGACTGTAGCTGTTCAGCGTATCTATCACCGAATGCCGGACGTGGGCGTAGCCTTTCTTGTAACCCCATAGGCGGCTCAGCGTGTCGCTGCTGATGTCATTACCGGTCGCCTGCTTGATGTGCAGACTGAGTTCTGCAAAATCAGCGGGACTGTTCGGACGTTTGCCGTAGCGTGCTTCCGCGGCTTGTTTGGCTTGTTGTACAGCGGTGCTGTCAGTGAGAAATGATGTTATCATACGATTATTTTTCAAAATCCGCCACAAAGTTACAAAAATATTTGCATATTTCCAAATAAATTCGTATCTTTGCATCCGAAATGGAGCAAAATAATTTCACATCCGGTCCTGTGCGTACACTTAGTTTGCAAGAATTAGGCGTAGATCGTTTGACGGACTATGAGTTGTTGTCTGACTCTGGCCACAACTTGGTTTATCGTGCGCAAATGTGTGGTAAATGGGTGGTTCTGAAGGCTGCCAAACCCACCGAAGGCGAACTGACCCGCAACAGGCTGTTGTTAGAGCGCGAATTTGAGATCATGCATCGTTTGGATTCAATCTACGTGGTCCAAACGATAGCCATGGTGGACAATCAGCAATTAGGCCGCGCTATCCTCATGGAGTATGTCCATGGCCGACCGTTTGACCGTTTTCTGGCGGAGAATCCTTCTCTTTCCGAGCGTCGCCGCGTGGCGGATGAACTACTGGAAGCACTGATTTTTCTGCATGAGAGGCAGGTTGTCCATGGCGATCTCAAACCCTCCAACATCCTCATTACTGATGCGGGCAACCATGTGAGGCTCATTGATTTCGGCTTTGCAGATAATGATGCCTATATAGCCAAGAATATCGGCTCCTCGCCCTCTGTTGCAACAACTGTTCCTCCTGGAAACGAGTATCTGTCCGTAGCCAAAGACATCTACGCGCTGGGCAAGATCTTACAGATGCTTTTCCTCGGACGGATGAGGGGGATTATTCGCCGTTGCTGCTCTGTTAAACCGACACAGCAGTATGAGTCTGTCCGGCAGGTGCGTGCGGCAGTGCAGCGTTATTGGCGGATGAGGTGGCTGTTGCCGGTATTGTCAGGTGTGTTGCTTGCCGTTGCAGCGTTGTTGTGGCTGTCGCGTTCGTATGAGCCCTTGCAACAACCGGTCGCAGAGTCGCCATCGGTGGACTCCGTATGGCTGTGCGCACGAAACGAGGCGGAGGAGCAATTTGCATCTCTATGTCAGATTTATGTCGATTCGCTAAGATTCGTGCCGGAGAAGACCATGAACGCGGCTATTCCGCTGTTGTCCAACTATGGGAATAGGATGTTAGAGGAGCGCAACAGACTGATAGAAACCTATCCACAATATGAGGATTCCTTGCATCAATTCTATCTTTCTCGTTTACTCCGTGATTATCAACGCTTGCGGAATGTATGTGAAGATTATCCGTTGGTTTATTCCAAATCGGAGTAATGCCAAATTTTTCCTAAAGAAATATCAGTAATTCTAAGTCGGATTTAGGGCTTATTAGGGCGTAAAGGCTAAAACCTTTGCGCTTTTCGTTTTTTTGTTGTATCTTTGCATCGTTTTTTATTCGGCGCAATAAGTATGCGAAATAATGGAGAATGCCGAAAATCCTCAATAGAGTAGGCAAAATCAACAATCAATTATCTATTATGAAAAAATTATTATTTTTAACTGGTTTGGTTACATGTATGTTAACCTTGAATTCATGTGGCGAAAAATCGAAAGATGCCACTTTAACACCAAAAAGCACTTCGTTACAAGGTGATTTAAGAGATTATTTCACTATTGTAGAACATCCGTATGTAGTTAAATATGACGAAAACAGGCTTTCTAAGTACATGATTTCCATCGAACTACAGAGAACAGATGCACCTTTCAGTTTTGATACAGAAGGACTTGAACCTGTCGGGACATTCGGACAAGGGGTGTATGGCAATTTCGGTATTGGTATCGAAGTCTATGATGCGGAATCAAATCTGATTCTCAGTAAGTCGGCCAGCGAAGGTGGCATGCAAGGAGTGTATTCTTCTGACGACTTAAAAAACTTGCTTACGCTTGCAGCGGGTGAAACGGGCTTTGTACGTTGGTCGGCAAAAAAGTTCGAAAATTACGAAAATAAAGAGTTTTCTTTCAAGTTGACGAGTTATCTCAAAATAGACAAAAAAGCCAAGAAATCTGCAAAGACAAAGAGTTCATCTTCAAGTAATTACGACGATGTGGATGATATCTATAACTCGGCGTTGAAAGAGGCTTCCAAAATGTATGAAAGAGCTCAAAAAGAGGCT
>CALZOG010000037.1 GCA_945827635.1 uncultured Bacteroidales bacterium | reverse complement strand
CACAGCGTAACCGCTTCAGCGCAATCGCAAAGGCTGTTAACGAGCGTCGCAAGGATCTGTCGAAAGTATCCGCAGACCTGGCTGCGTTCAACGCGCAGAAAGACACCGCCGGCGGCTACAAGACCATGCGTCAGTACCTGTGGCACATCTGTGCAGCTGAGATTGACAAGGCTTAATCCCTAAAGGGATGGTCGCCATCAGCGAGCTCCATTCGATGGCAGAGGAGCGGACCGCCACGAGGATCACCCTCGGGCGGTTCGTAGCCCTCCTGCACAGATGGGCTAAACGTTTCTGCCCCGACTTCAACCCATGCGAACGAAAGCGACTAACGGGCTACCCGTACCTCACACAATGCGAGACATCTGCGTTCCTGCTATGGCTTGAATCGTTGCCGAAACGGTATCTATCATCACCCTATTATCCACCTGTATGTTTCAGAAGATCCTCACATATATCCAACTCCTGCTTGCCGTCCTGATGGCGGTGTTTGGCTGCGTGTTGATCGTACTGGCGTTCTATGCTCCGCCCAAGGGACATATCGACCCTACGGTGCTGACCGCCTTCGGTGAGGTGCTCACATTCAGCGGTGCTGTGCTCGGCATCGATTACCGCTACCGCTGGTATAAGAAGAAATAACGCGATGATCAAGACAGGTCAACAATTTCCATCAATTAGCATCAATTACGATGATCAAGACAGGTCAACAATTATCCTCAATTAACATCAATTACGATGATCAAGACAGGTCAACAATTTCCATCAATTAGCATCAATTACGATGATCAAGACAGGTCAAAAATTTCCATCAATTATCCTCAATTCGGTTGCTCACGGTGTTCGCTCTGACTACCGCAGTAATCGCGACTACAGGAGCGAAAAAAATTGTTGGTAATTGTTGATAATGGTTGACCTAAAAAAAAGAATTGTTGATAATTGTTGATAATTGATGACCTAAAAAAGAAAAAATTGTTGACCTAAAAAGATAAATTGTTGACCCCGAAAAATATGCATCTCGAACTCATCCGCCTGCAATACCTTCCCGACCGCACGCTCGGCACGCTGCATATCGTTGGTAACGACCAGTGGCACTGCGACACGCTCGAACCACCACACCCCAATAGTAATCACTCTCTCCCTTATGAGGGGAGAGCCGGAGAGGGGTCTGTTTGCATACCTGCCGGCACGTATGAGCTCAAGGTCACCTGGTCGCCTGCTTTCAAACGTTGGCTGCCGATGCTCATGGCTGTGCCCGGACGATCGGGCATACGCATCCATGCCGGCAACACACCACGCGACACCAAAGGCTGCATCCTCGTAGGCTGGAGATACGGCAGCGAACTCATGCGCAGCATAGAAACACTCCATGAACTAACCAACCAACTCCGACGCAATGAAACGCATCACATCACCATACATTAGACGTATACAGGAGATCATTGATTGTGCAATAGCAATGATCGGTTATGTGCTGTTTGTACTTGCGCTTACATCTTGCCGTAGTGCTGCACCGCTCGTCAGCGTTCCGCGCAACGACAGCGTTGTTATCCGCGACCGCTTTGTGCGGGATAGCGTGATTGTCCGTGATAGTATAATCCTCCGTCTCCCATGCCCTGACCCCTCTGATAGTAATTACTCCCCTCCCTATCGGGGTCCCCGCGACCAACGGAAGTGGGGTGAACTTGAGGGAGGGGCTGGAGGTGGGTCTGTTGAACACTTTCGCACCATTTGGCGCGATAGAATAGTTGCCACCACCGACACCGTTTACAAAGATAAGGTCGTAACGGTGCAACTTCCTCCCGAACGTTACGTGCCTTGGCTCTACCGCGTAGCCCTATACGTCTGTATAGCCTTGGTGCTCTATATAATAACACGCATATGCGTCCACCGGTTTTTGGTTCTCCGGTAGCGCATAAATTGGAAATAAATCATAATAATAAACTGTGTGCAAAGCAGCTTCGTTGTGAAACGCGGCTGCTTTTTTGTGTGTCCTATCAAGCAAAAATGCAAATGAGAAAAGACAATTTGCGAATATATGAAGTGTTATTCGGCAAGAATTTGCATAATTCAAAAGTTTTTTGTACCTTTGCACCGAAATAATCGCAACTGAATAACGCAGACTTAAACAGACAACTATCAGAATGAATATCCATTTTTCGGCTAAGGACGTTTTCCAACCTAAACTGTTTCATACCCTGCGCCACTACAGCCGGGCGCAGTTCGGGCAGGATGCACTGGCTGGTATCATTGTAGGCATAGTGGCTATTCCGCTGGCTATCGCTTTCGGCATATCCTCGGGCGTTGGTCCGACGGAAGGACTCGTAACGGCTATCATTGCCGGACTGCTGATCTCTATGTTCGGCGGCAGCAAGGTGCAGATAGGCGGACCGACAGGCGCGTTCATCGTGATCATATACGGCATAATCCAGCAATACGGATTGGCAGGACTGATGATCGCCACGATCATGGCAGGCATACTGCTCGTGCTCATGGGTGTGGCACATCTGGGCTCGGTCATTAAGTTCGTGCCCTACCCCGTGATCGTAGGATTCACGGCAGGTATAGCGTTGACGATCTTCTCCACGCAGATGAACGATTTCTTCGGTCTCGGGCTGCAGGACGTGCCGGCAAACTTCGTTGACAAGTGGATATACTACGCACAGCATTTCGACGTCAACTGGTGGACACTGGGCATAGGTCTGTTCTCGCTCGCCGTGTGCATCTGTATGCCGCTGCTCACCAAACGTGTACCCGGCAGTCTGGCGGCAATCATCCTCGCTACACTCGCTGTATGGCTGCTCAAGCGGTTCGCGCCCGAGTCGTGGGGCGTTGGCAGCCTGCTGACGATCAGCGACCTGTACGAACTGCCGCACGGCATACCCGCACCGCACATGCCTGCACTACAGTTGGCGGAAGGTGAGTCGGTCTTTACGCTCATCCAGAAGCTGTTCCCCTCCGCGTTCACCATCGCGATGTTAGGTGCTATCGAGTCGCTGCTCTCCGCGATGGTGGCAGATGGCGTGATTGGCGACAAGCATAACTCCAACACCGAACTCATCGCCCAGGGCGTGGCGAACATCGTTGTGCCGTTCTTCGGAGGCATACCCGCTACGGGTGCCATTGCACGTACAATGACGAACATCAACAACGGCGGACGCACACCCGTAGCCGGAATAATCCACGCCGTAGTGCTGCTGCTCGTGCTGCTTTTTCTCGGTGAGTTCGTCGGACTCATACCTATGTCCTGCCTGGCTGCCGTGCTGATCATGGTCGCCTACTCGATGTCTGGATGGAAAACGATTGCCGGACTGATCAAACACCCCACACGCGACCTCTGGGTGCTGCTGATCACGTTCTTCCTGACCGTGATCTTCGACCTGACCGTTGCTATCGAAGTGGGTATATTGCTCGCACTGGTGCTCTTCCTTATGCGTACGAACGAGCAGACACATATCCGCACGTTCAACAAGGAGATCGACCCCAACGAAGATACAGATATCCAACTTAACCTCGAGCACCTGACTATACCCGAGGGCGTGGAGGTCTATGAGATCGACGGACCGTACTTCTTCGGCATAGCCAACCGCTTTGACGAGATTATGAGCCACGTGTCCGGCGATAAGTGCCCTATACGTATCATCCGTATGCGCAAAGTGCCGTTCGTGGACTCAACAGCCATGCATAACCTCTCTATCCTCATCGAACGCTCGCACCGCGAGGGGATGACGATCATCCTATCCGGGGTCAAGACACACGTGCTGCACCAACTGCAGACCTATGGCATTGAGCAGAAGATGAATCCCGAGAACATCTGCCCGAACATCCACGTGGCACTCAATCGCGCACGCATGCTACTCGAGAACACCCAACGCTAAACTCTCAACCCTCAAACTCTCAAACCCTCAACACTCAACACTCAACACTAAAAAATGCACATCTTTGTAATTTTTCTGCGGAAAAGTTTGCAAATGTGCATTTTTTTTATTACCTTTGTAGGCGTTTTGTGTGCGCACAGGTTTTCGCGCACGCTCGTACAACGCATTTGCATCATGAAAATAGCTCTTATCGGATATGGCAAAATGGGACGGATGATCGAATCCGTCGCCCTCTCGCGCGGGCACGAAATCGTTTGCATCATTGATCCGTTGACCTCTCCGCAAACTTTTGACAGCCCCGCGTTTCGCAGCGCGGAGGTGGCTATCGAGTTCAGCCGCCCCGAGGCAGCCGAACGGAACATTCGTGCCGCCCTCGCACAAGGCGTGCCGGTAGTCTGCGGCACAACAGGATGGGATGTAGAAAGATTGAAAGCAACACTCAAACCCTCAAACCCTCAAACCCTCAAACCCTCAACACTCAACGAACACCCCGGCGTGATCTGGAGCAGTAACTACAGCATTGGCGTGAACATATTATTTGCCGTCAACAAGTATCTGGCACGGTTATTGCATAACACAGGTGGGTACCAACCCTCTATCACCGAGGTGCATCATATCCACAAACTCGATGCACCTTCCGGCACAGCCAAGACACTGGCGGAAGCGATCAACTCGCAACCCTCAAACCCTCAAGCCCTCAAACCCTCAAACCTCAACTGCCCCATTGAGAGCATCCGCGAGGGCGAAGTGCCCGGCATACATGAGGTACGATGGGAGAGCGAGGCAGATATACTCACCCTGCGCCACGAAGCCAAATCACGACAGGGATTCGCACTCGGAGCAGTAATGGCTGCCGAGTGGCTGCGGGGCAAAACAGGATGGCACAGCATGACAGAAGTGCTCGGGTTGGAAGGTTTGAAAGTTTGAGAGTTCAACCCTCAAACCCTCAAACTCTCAAACCCTCAAACGCTCAACACTCAACACTCAACTAAAAAAAGAATGAAATCATTTAACGAACGAATACGTGAAGTAACAACCAGCGGATGGGTGCGTGCAGGTATATGGTGCACGCTGTATATAGCATTTGTCATTTGGGTGGCATGGGGCGACTGGAAAAGCCTCTGGTGGCTGCTACTGCTGCCGATGATAGCCGATGCGTTCACCACCAAGTATATCCCCTGGAGCTGGTGGAAGAAGTATAAACCGGAGGAATCGACAGACGATAGCCGAAAACCGAAAACCGGGAATGCACTGCTATATACTATCTTCTCATGGATAGATGCTATCGTGTTTGCACTGGTGGCGGTGTATTTCATCAATATCTATATCTTCCAGAACTACCAGATCCCCTCCTCCTCGCTGGAAAAAACGCTCCGCGTGGGCGACTTCCTCTACGTCTCCAAGATGGGCTACGGCGCACGCGTGCCGCAGACTCCGCTCTCAATGCCCCTCGTGCAGCATACGTTCCCACAGTGGCTCGGTGGGGGCAAGAGTTACTTCGATAACCCACATTGGGAATACAAACGTCTCGCCGGCTGGAAAACACCGCAGAAAGGCGATATAGTCGTGTTCAACTTCCCCGCCGGCGATACCGTCTGCACGAAGATACAGAACCCCGACTATTACACCCTGTGCTACTATCAGGGCAGAAACGTTGTACACAACCGCAAGGATATCTTCGGCGATATAGTCGTGCGCCCCGTTGACCGCCGCGAGAACTATGTCAAGCGCTGTGTAGGCACACCCGGCGACAGCCTGAAAATCGTGGATAACACGATTTTCATAAAGTCGAAAGTCGAAAGCCGAAAGCCGAAAGCCGAATATGACGAATGTGGCGAGTGGGAGCAAGAGCCGACACACGAGTTTGCACAACTCAACTATTTCGTTCGGACCGACGGACACGTGCTCACCAAATCCTATCTCGACAAGGTAGGTATCAGTCTGGACGACCGCGTGATGGTCGAAGCCGGCGTGTACCATTTCCCATTGACGCAAGCGATGAAAGAGCAACTGGAGAAGAACCCGCACGTAACCGAAATCATTCTTGAACCCTCGCAGAACGGCGGTACAGTCTATCCGCTCGGACACAACGACTGGACGCGAGACAACTACGGACCGATCTATATCCCGCGCAAGGGCGACCGAGTGATGATCACTGAGCAAAACTACTGGATATACAAGCGCATAGCCGATGCCTACGAGTTCCAGCCTATACGTATCGGCGAGGAATATACGTTCAAGATGGACTATTACTGGATGATGGGCGACAACCGCCATAACAGCGCCGATAGCCGCTACTGGGGATTCGTGCCCGAAGATCATATTGTCGGCCAGCCGATCTTCGTGTGGCTCAGTATAGATAAAGATACGCATTCTATTCGCTTTTCGCGCATTGGAAAGCACGATATGAGATAGAGGGAATTAAAAAGTAAAAATCAAACATTGGTGCTTCCGACAACATATTTGGGACCGAGTGCGTGGTACGAAGCTTTCTTCGCTGCCAGGCGCGCCAACGAACAGGTGCTGATCGAGGTGCAGGAATCGTTTGTCAAGCAGACGTACAGAAACAGGTGTTTTATTCACGACGCACAAGGGCACGAGGTGATACTCACTGTACCTGTGTTGAAGGTGGAACACAAGCAGTTGACACGTGACGTGCAGATCAGCTATCAGCAACACTGGCAGCACCAGCACTGGATGGCACTGAAGAGTGCCTACGGCAAGTCTCCGTACTGGGACTACTACGCCGACTATTTTGCGCCGTTCTACAAACGGGAAACAAAATGGCTCATCGATCTCAACGACGGATTGCACGACGTTATAATGCGTCTGCTACGCAATAAACCGGACGAACCGCTTGCACGGCCGGTACATACAACTACATTTATGCAAGTAAACTTAGAGCAGTATTGGGGAGACGGCACAAGCATCCTCGACTCGCTCATGGATAATGGACCGATAGAATGAAAGATATTGATTGGACACACCTGACATTTTCGTACACGCCTACGGATTATATCGTCAGGAGTCATTATGCCAACGGCAGTTGGAGCCAACCCTACGCCACCACTGACCCGACTATCCCTTTGCACGCAGCCGCAACAGCGTTGCAGTACGCCCAACAGGCGTTTGAGGGACTGAAAGCGTATCGTACCGTGGACGGCAAGGTGAGCATCTTCCGTCCGGAGATGAACGCACAACGCATGCAGCAGTCGGCGGAAGCAATGTACATGGCACCCGTGCCGACCGAATTGTTCATCGAAGCCTGCGAACTCGCAGTGCGTAAGAACATCGACTATCTGCCACCGTACGAGACCGGCGCGACACTTTACATACGCCCTATCCTGTTCGGCACGACACCTAAGGTAGGAGTGAGTCCTGCGAACGAGTTTGAGTTCTGCGTGGTGGTGACACCTATAGGACCGTACTTCCCCGCAGGATTCGGCACAACGCCGTTTATCATCAACCGGCATGTCGATCGGGCTGCACCGTTAGGTACAGGGCAGTGGAAAGTAGGCGGCAACTACGCTTCTTCCTTCCGCGCCACCGAACCTGCGCACGAGCAAGGCATGGGCGTGCTCTTCCTCGACAGCGAGGAGCACAAGTACCTCGACGAGTGCGGCGGAGCGAATATCTTCCTTGTGAAGAACAACACATACGTCACACCTGCGTCGCTGTCTATCCTGCCGAGTATCATCAACGACAGTCTGATGACCCTGTGCGGCGACCTGGGTATACAGGTTGAGCGCAGAAAGATACCGGTGGAAGAACTCGGCGAGTTTGAGGAAGCTGCATCCTGCGGCACAGGCGCAGCTATATCGCCTATCTCACGGATCATCGACCCGGATAGCGGCAAGATATACGAGTACGGCGAACAAGCCGGACCGGTTTGCGAGCGGCTGTACAAAGCCATACGAGACGTGCAATATGCATGCGTGCCGGATACACACCATTGGCGGCATTATGTAGATTTATGATTGCTCTTGAAAACACAAATCTGCTCAAGACAAATCAGTAAATCAAGATTAAATGGGGCAGAAAAATAAAATTAAAAATTACATAGTATGTTTGACAATCAACCCAAAGGGCTCTATGCCTTGGCATTAGCCAACACAGGCGAGCGGTTCGGTTACTACACCATGCTCGCAGTATTTGCACTCTTCCTGCGTGCTAACTTCGGTCTCTCAGCCGAGGCTGCGGGATACATCTACTCCGGCTTTCTGGCGTTCGTGTATTTCCTGCCGCTGATTGGCGGTATAGTGGCTGACAAGATCGGCTACGGCAAGTGCGTGACGATCGGTATTCTGATCATGTTCCTCGGCTACGTACTGTTAGCTATACCTCTCGGTGGCGTAGAGAGCGGCAATGTGGGCGTAGCCATGACCGCCATGCTGGCAGCGCTGCTGTTCATCTCGCTGGGCACAGGTCTGTTCAAAGGCAACCTGCAAGTGATGGTAGGCAACCTGTACGACGATCCGAAGTACGCCGACCGCCGCGACGCAGCATTCTCGCTGTTCTATATGGCAATCAACATCGGTGCAATGTTCGCCCCGACTGCCGCCGTGAAGATCATGGCGTGGGCACAACAGTCGTTGGGGTACAGCGTGAACGACAGTTACCATTTCGCCTTCATGGTAGCCTGCGCTTCGCTGGTACTGAGTATAATCATCTACTACGCTTGCCGCCCGTGGTTCAAGCACGTGGAGAACACCGCCAAGCAACAGGCTGCTGCCGGCGGTGCACAAGTGGAGCCGCTCAGCCCCGAGCAGACCAAGAAACGTATGATCGCGCTGTTCCTGGTGTATGCCGTGGTGATCTTCTTCTGGATGGCTTTCCACCAGAACGGATTAACGCTCACATATTTTGCCGATGAGTTCGTCACCCCGACCGTAACAGGCGTACAGACCATGGCATTCGATATCATCAATCTGGTGCTCGTGGCAATACTGGTATATGCCCTGTTCGGCGTGTTCGGCAAGAACACCAAAAAAGCCAAGACGATCTGGGGCTGCGTAGGCGTAGCCGTGATCGGCGCACTGGCATACAAGTACTTCCACCACCCGGCAGAGATCGGTATATCCGCTCCTATCTTCCAGCAGTTCAACCCGTTCTATGTAGTAGCACTGACACCTATCTCTATGGCAGTGTTCAGCACACTCGCTGCCAAAGGCAAAGAGCCCAGCGCTCCGCGTAAGATTGCTTACGGCATGGTGGTGGCAGCATTGGCGTACGTATTCCTCGCCGCCTGCTCGCTCAACCTCAACTCACCTGCCGTACAGGCTACGCTCGGTTTGGACGAGCGCACACTGGTCAACCCGAACGTGCTGATCTTCACCTATCTGATTCTTACCTTTGCTGAACTGCTGCTCAGCCCGATGGGTATATCGTTCGTCAGCAAGGTAGCACCGCCGCAGTACAAAGGTATGCTGATGGGCTTCTGGTTTGTGGCTACAGCCGTGGGTAACTTCCTCGTGTCGGTGGGTTCGTCATTGTGGGAGAAACTGCCGCTCTGGGGCACATGGTCGGTATTCATCGGCGTATGCGTCGTGTCGGCACTGTTCATGTTTGCAATGATGCGCAAACTGGAGGAAGCAACGAAGTAGTTGAGAGTTTAGTGTTGAGAGTTTAGAGTTTAATGATTATGAACGAACTGATAAAATATTTTGAGGCTCTGGAGGCACGTCTGGCTGCCCAGGACGCAAAGATCGCTGCCTTGGAGCAACGCTTAGCTGAAAAAGACCAACGTTTGGCTGACATGAACGATAATCTTAACTCCGTACTGCAGGTTTTGCCTGCACTGAGCGAGAACGTAGAATCGATCAAACAGATGCTGAACGAGGGTGTACAAGTGTCTGCCGAACCGGATGTGGAGGTAGAACTCGTTTATCCCGAGGAGGAAGAAGCAACGGTTGAACTACCGCAGGAGACACCAGCCGCAGAGCCCGAACCGGCACCACAGCCGGAGCCTGTAGCCGAACCCGAGTCGCAGCCCGAGCAAGTAGTAGAACAACCTGCTCCCGAACCGATAGTTGAGCAGCCACAGCCCGAGCCTGCTGCAGAGCAGCCCAAACCCGAAGCACCGCGTGCACCGCAGCAGACCTCGCTGTTTGGCACACCCGTGACGGACATCCGTCAGGCGGTATCGATAGGCGACAGGTTCCTGTTCCAGCGCGAACTGTTCGGAGGCAATGCAGAGAAACTGCAACAGACACTCACCGAACTCAACAACCTGCACTCCCTTGATGAAGCGGTAGCACTGGTTGACAAGTTCGGCTGGGATAAGCAGTCGCCTACCTACGAGTTGTTCCTGAACGTGCTGCGCCGCAGATTCCAGTGAGTAGACCGCTGCGCTGACAGAAGAGAGACCGCTGCGCTGATAGAAGAGAGACCGCTAACGCTGACAGAAGAGAGAAGATATGCTGTATGTAGTACCGACACCGGTCGGAAATATGGAGGATATTACCATGCGCGCCCTGCGGGTGTTGCGTGAGGTGAGTGTGATCTACGCGGAAGATACGCGTACTACCTCTGTGCTGCTCAAGCACTACGATATCCATACGCCGCTACGTGCGCACCACAAGTTCAACGAGCACGAGACCTGCGAACGTATAGCCGACCAGATTGCTGCCGGCGAACAGGCGGCACTGGTCAGCGATGCAGGTACGCCGGGAATAAGCGACCCGGGATTCATGCTTGTCAGAGCGTGTGTGGCACGAGGCGTGGAGGTGCAGTGCCTGCCGGGTGCTACGGCGTTCGTGCCGGCACTGGTGGATTCGGGCCTGCCGTGCGAACGGTTCTATTTCGAGGGGTTCCTGCCGCAGAAGAAAGGTAGGCAGACACGCCTGCAACTGTTGGCGGAGCAGGATCATACAATGATCATCTATGAGTCGCCTTTCCGCCTCGTGAAAACGCTGGAGCAACTGGCAGAAGTGTTAGGCGCCGAGCGCCAGGCATCCGTCAGCCGCGAGATTAGCAAGATGTTCGAGCAAACCGTGCGAGGTACACTCGCCTTCCTTGCCGAACACTTCAAGCAACAACCGCCTAAAGGGGAGATAGTTATTATAGTTGAAGGTCGAAAGTCGAGAGTCGAACGATATGAGTGAGATGAAATCCTTGGCGAAGGACACCGCCATATACGGAATAAGCAGTATAGTAGGTAAGTTTCTGAACTACCTGCTTGTGCCACTCTATACCTACGTGCTCAAGCAGACGGCTGATTATGGTATAGTAACGAACCTCTATGCCTGGACAGCCCTGCTGCTGGTGATTCTTACGTATGGCATGGAGACAGGCTTCTTCCGCTTTGCCAATCGCGAGGATCAGGACGCACCTACGGTGTATAAGACGGCTTTTCTGTGCCTGCTAACCTCCAGTGCAGTGTTTGTGGCACTGGTGGTACTGCTAAGGCAGCCTATAGCGGGATTGTTGGGCTACGCCGACCATGCAGAGTTCGTAGCCATGATGTTTGTCACGGTGGCTATTGATGCGTTTGCATGTATCCCATTTGCATATCTGAGGCAACAGAAACGCTCGCTGCTGTTCGCCGGACTCAAACTGCTGTTCGTGCTGCTGAACATAGCGTTCAACCTGCTGTTTCTGGTGGTGCTGGGTAAGAACGACGTGTTCTACGTCTTCCTGAGCAACATACTTGCCACCACTATTCAGACAATCGTGCTACTGCCGTTCACGCTGCCCAAGGGCGGTCGGTTCGACGGCAGTGTGCTCAGGCAGATGCTCCGATACTCGCTGCCGCTGCTTGTATTGGGCGTAGCAGGAATAATGAACCAAACGCTCGACCGCATTCTTTTCCCCTACCTCTATACCGGCGCAGATGCGCAGGCGCAATTGGGAATCTACGGTGCGTGCTTCAAGGTGGCTATGGTAATGATGATGTTCACCCAGGCGTTCCGCTATGCCTACGAACCGTTTGTGTTCAGCAAGCATAAGGACAGACAATCGGTGGAGGCATACGCCGATGCAATGAAGTATTACATCATATTCTCGTACCTGATTCTGTTAGGAGTGATCTTCTACCTGGATATCTTCCGCTATATCGTGTCCAGTGCTTACTGGGAGGGACTGAAGATTGTGCCCGTTGTGCTTTGGACGTATGTGTTCCAAGGTATATACTTCAACCTGTCGTTCTGGTACAAACTGACGGATGAAACCAAATGGGGTGCGTACTTCTCGCTGATAGGCTTGGTGATCACGCTGGTGCTGCAGGTAGTGTTCGTACCGAAGATCGGGTACTGGGCAAGTTGTGGCAGCAGTCTGGTGTGTTACTTTGTAATCATGCTGCTCTCGTTCTTTATCGGACAAAAGAAAGCACCTATCCCGTACGACCTGAAGAGTATAGGTATGTACACCATGCTGACTATCGGTCTGCTGGCCGTGTATTACGCCCTGCGGCTGTATTACATCCATAATATGTGGCTAATGATGGCTGTAGGCACACTGCTGCTTGTGTTCTATCTGGTTGTACTGGCTCGCAAGGACTTCCCGCTCAGCGGCCTACCCGTGATAGGCAAATACTTCAAAAAATAGCCAAAATAGTAAATAACCCATACGGCGAAGCAGATCGTTCGACCGAAGGGAGAAAAGAAATCAAAAATAATTGTATGTTTTCCGGAATAGTAGAAGCAATGGCTCAGGTCGTTCGTATCGACCAAGAGCAAACCAACAAACATTTCACACTTCGCAACCCGTTCGGTGACGCGTTCAGCATCGATCAGTCGATAGCCCACAACGGTGTGTGTCTGACTGTTGTGTCGTCTGACAAAGACACCTATACCGTCACCGCTATGCAGGAGACACTGCGCCTGACTAACCTTGACGCATTGAAGGTAGGCGATTTTGTCAATCTGGAGCGCGCCATGACCTTGGACAAGGCTCTGGACGGACATATCGTACAAGGGCACGTGGATCAGAAAGCCACCTGCGTAGAACGGCGCGAGACGGATGGCTCGTGGTACTTCCGCTTTGCCTATCACTCCACGCCGGAGATGATCAAGCGCGGATACTTCTGTGTGGACAAAGGATCAGTGACGATCAACGGCGTGAGCCTTACCGTATGCGAGCCCGACGTACAGGGGGATACAGGATATGTGTCGGTATGTATTATACCGTACACGTACGAGAACACAAACTTCAAGTTCATTGTGCCGGGTACGGAGGTAAACATCGAGTTCGATATCATCGGCAAATATCTCTCCCGCTACCTCGAATTGAGAGATGAAAACTGAAAATTGAAAGAAACCAAAAAAATTATATGATATGTTAGACAAAATCAGTTATGGATTAGGCCTCTCGTTAGGTCAGCAATTAAAATCAAGCGGCGTAACAGAACTTGCTTACGCCGATCTGGCAGCCGGCATACAGGATATGCTGGAAGGCAACCCACCCAGAGAAAGTTTCCAAGAAGCCCAGCAGGTTATTAACCAGTTCTTCACCGAGTTGGAGGAAAAAGCCTCCGTAGCCGCCAAGGCAGCAGGCGAAGCGTTCCTGGCAGAAAACGCCAAACGTCCGGGAGTGAAAGTAACAGCTTCAGGCTTGCAGTATGAGGTGCTCGATGCCACTATCGGCCAGAAGCCCAAGGCAACCGACACCGTGCGCGTACACTACGAGGGTACGTTGCCCGATGGAACGGTGTTCGACAGCAGTTACCAACGCGGCGAGCCTATCTCGTTCCCGCTGAACGGCGTTATAGCCGGATGGACAGAAGGTCTGCAGCTGATGTCTGTGGGCTCGAAGTACAAACTATTCATCCCCTATCACCTCGGCTACGGCGAGCACGGCGCAGGGGCTTCTATCCCGCCGTACTCCGCACTGGTATTCACGGTCGAACTGTTAGGAATTGAATAACTCGAAACAGAACTAAACAACAAAATACAACAATGAAGAAACTATCTATCATTATCCTTGCCGCTATGGCAATGGTATCGTGCGGCAACACGTACACCGCACAAAAGGCAGAGTTGGCAAGCATGAACGACTCTATCAACTTTGCATTAGGTATCGCTAACGGGTCACAAATCAAGTCTTACTATCTGCGTAACGACAGTTCGGCTGAGACGATTGCTGAGTTTATCGACGCACTGCAGGCGGGTTACGATGGTTCGGTACCCGAACTGAGCGAAGAGGCACGTATCGGCAAGAATATCGGCTCAAGCATTGCACAGAGCGAAAAGAACGGCTTGGCTGACAATCCTGCCTGGACGCTCAACGAGAAACTGTTCTTCCAGGGACTGGTGAACGGCATAGCTCACGACACCACCGTGATGGACGCAGCCGCTGCACGTCAGTTCTTCCAGAACCAGTACGCTGCTTCGCAGGGCTCGACCGAGAAAGCCGGTAAACCTATCAAAGGCACTTGCCCGAGCAAGGTAAAAACGGTTACCCTCAAGACACTGAACGACTCGCTGAACTACGCGTTCGGACTGATGAACGGCAACGATATTTCTCTGTACGTTCTGATGGACGACACGCTGGGTGCGAAGAAGTCCAACCTGATCAAGCACATTAACAAAGGTCTGAAAGAAAACGTTCGCAACCCGCAACTCAAGAACATGGGTGAGCAGATCGGTAAGAGCATCAAGGAGCAGGAAGCCAACGGCCTGGTGGGCGAGCCTTCGCTGGTTACCGACTTCGCACTGATCAAGCAAGGTTTCATCAACGGCTTGCTCGGCGACGAGAGCCAGTTTGACGGACAATCGGCAGGCGAGTATATCCAGAACACGCTGAATTATATCAAGTACGGCGACACCAAGGAGCAGGGCGAGAAGTTCCTGGCTGAGAACAAACTCAAGGAGGGTGTGATTGTTACCGAGAGCGGTCTGCAGTACGAGGTACTGAAGATGGGTAAGGGTAAGAAACCTGCTGCTACCGATCGTGTCAAAGTGCACTACCACGGTACGCTGATCGATGGTACGGTATTCGACAGCAGCGTAGATCGCGGTGAGCCTATCGTATTCGGGCTGAACCAGGTGATCGCCGGTTGGACAGAGGGCGTACAACTGATGCCTGTAGGCTCGAAGTTCCGCTTCTATATCCCGCAGAATCTCGGCTATGGTGAGCGTGCTGCAGGCAGCATTCCTCCGTACTCAACCCTGATCTTCGAGGTGGAACTGCTCGGCATCGAGAAATAATCTGTCAGCATAGCGGTCTGTCAGCGCAGCGGTCTAACTATGGGCATAATAGCAAAACAAAGTATCAAAGGCACTATCGTCACGTATCTTGGCGTGGCGGTAGGCTTTGTTACGACGTTCTTTGTTATCACGCGATTTCTGTCGGCAGAGGATATCGGCTTGGTGCGCGTAATGATCGATGCCGCTACGCTGTTCATCGGCTTGGCGCAACTCGGCACGAGTGCCTCTATACTGCGCTTCTACCCATATTTTGCAGAGCCATCCGAAGTCAGAGGTCAGCAACCAGAAGAACACGGATTCTTCTTTTGGACCATCGTAGTGCCGATGGTAGGTTTCCTGCTGGTGGCACTGCTGTTCATGGTTTGTTACGCACCGCTCAGCGAGTGGTTCGGTGAGAAAAGTCCGCAGTTCGTCAACTACTATTATCTGGTTCTGCCGCTGGCGTTTTTCATGCTCTACCAAACGGTGTTTGAGACGAACGCCAATGTTCGCATGCGCATCGTTTTTCCGCGTGCTGTACGCGAACTGCTGACGCGTGTGGGGCTGCTGGCGGTGTATCTGCTCTACGCCTTCGATATAGTGACAACCGACGGTTTTGTATGGTCGCTGGTGGGCGTATATGCCGTAGCGGCGTTGTGCAACACGGTGTACCTGTTCTCGCTGGGCGGAGTGAGCCTTAAGCCGGACTTTGCCTACCTGAGGCAGAACCCGGGCATTGTGCGCAAGTACCTGCTATATACTGCCTTTCTGGTGCTTTCCGCTGTGGTGTCGGTGCTGGCGCCTACGCTCTCGTCGTTCTTTATCACGGCACAGATGGGCCTCAGTTACACGGGAATCTTTGCCATTGCCACGTACATGGCCATGATGGTCAGTATCCCGTACCGTTCTCTTACGGCTATAGCGGCACCGCAACTGTCGCTTGCCATCAAGCACGACGATCGCGAACAGATCAGCCACCAACTGACGCAGGTGAGCGGCAACCTGCTGCTCATTGGCGGGCTGATTCTCGCCCTGATGTGGGTAAACATCGACCTTATCTTTGCTATCCTGCCCAACGGTGCAACGTATGCCGTAGCACGGCGCACGGTGCTGCTGTTAGGTATAGGCCAGTTGTGCGTGGCTACGTTCCAGTTCACGGTCACGGCGCTGAGTTACTCGCGCTACTACCCGTTCACGCTGCTGTTCTCGCTGGTGCTGACCGTTTTAGCGTTGCTGCTGAACAATCTGTTTATTCCCCGCTGGGGCATTGACGGAGCCGCCCTCGCCACGCTGACAGCACAGGTGTCGTATTACCTGATTGCCCTCATTACTGTCCGGCTGGCGCTGGGTTGCCGTCTTTTCACGCGCCGGCACCTGCTCACTATCTTGCTGCTGGTGCTGCTGTTTGCCGCCAACGCGCTCTGCCTGAGGTATCTACCTGTCGGCACTATCTGGCTGAGCAGCCTGCTGCGCACGCTATTGGTGGTAGCAGTAGCCGCTCTGGCATATCAATGGCGTATCAGTCCTGAAATCAACGAATATATCCATGCGCTATTTCATCGAATTCGCCTATAAGGGAACGTATTACCACGGTTCGCAGTTTCAACCCAACGGTGTTACTGTGCAAGGGGTAATGGAGGAGGCTTTTCTGACCATCCTTCGGCAGCCTGTCGGGTTGGTTTTTGCCGGACGGACAGATGCCGGCGTACACGCCATGCAGATGTTTGCGCACTTTGATCTGGATGTCACGCCGCCTACGCCCGAACGGCTGAACAGGCTGCTGCCGACGGATATAGCCGTGTACCGTATCTTTCCCGTAGAGGCGGATAAGCACGCGCGGTTCTCAGCCACGAGCCGCACATACGAGTACCGCATCAATACCCGCAAATCGCCGTTTACGCGCGACACGCGCACGTACATTACTAATGCATTGGACTTCGACGCAATGAACGCTGCGGCGGAGTATCTGCTCGGCACACACGATTTTGCATCGTTCTGCAAAGCGCATACTGACAGCAAAACAACGATCTGCACCGTGACCGAAGCCTATTGGCGGGCAGATGCCGAGGGTGCAGTGTTCACGATCACTGCCAACCGTTTTCTGCGGAACATGGTGCGCGCCGTAGTAGGCACGCTGCTCGATGTAGGCAGGCAAAAACTATCGCCCCAAGAGTTTGAGGCGATCATTCAGTCACAATCCCGTCAGGCGGCGGGGCAATCCGCTCCGTCAGAGGGACTGTTTCTTACCCACGTACGGTATTAGCCGCATAACATAAATAGCCACCCGCAATCGGGTGGCTATTTGCTTGTTAGCATTTATCGCACGCTTGTCAGGCGGCGGATATGCTCGTTGAAAGCGTCCTTCTTGAGCAGATCCTCAATCGTGATATGCATACGGTAGTTCCAGAAGTGTCGCGGGTTAGCGGGCACATTGATTCGCTCGGCGTTGGCGTCGGGCAGACGTACCTCGCCATCCACAGCCAGCCAATCCTGCAGGGGCAGAATCACCCACATTGCCGGACTGTACATGTGCTGCTTGACGATAAAGTCGGCAATCTCCGGTGTCATGACTTGCGGTGCATCACCCCACCAGCCCATCTGGTCGTTGTAGAACTTCTGCGTCACCTCGCGGTCCTCTTCCCACCATGCGCGCAGCGGGTTGGTGTCGTGTGTGCCGGTGGTGCATACGCTCAGGTACGGTGCGTCGGCGGGGTGTGCAAACGTGCGTTTGGGATCTTTCGGCATACGCTGGATCTCGAGGCTCAGGATCTGCAGTTCGTGCATTACTTGCGGAACGCAATCGGGCACCATGCCTAAATCTTCGCCGCAGCAGAGCATGCCTGTTGATGAGATGAGTGTAGGCAGTTTGCGCATAGCGCTCTGGCGCCAGAACTCCGTGTGGCGACGGAAGAAATAGTCGTTGTAGATGTTCATCAGTATGCGCTTCTGGTCGTCGTAGAGCTCGTTGTAGGAGTGCGACTGATAGATGCTGATACGCGGGTGCAGCATATCGGGATTACGCTGGTCGCGCACGAACAGCACTTCGCAATGCAAATAGAGCAGTCCCTCACGCAGATTGATTGCCTGATCCTTGTTCATGAAGCCGGCTTGATGCAGCGTGTCGTCACTCTCCAGCACTGAGTCGAAATAATCCTGCACCTTGATCTGCGTATCAAACTCGTCTTTGAACCAGAAGATGTATCCGTCATTCGTGTTCAAGAAGCGCTGTTTGGCTGTCTCGGTGTCGTAGCCGAACACGTCGCCGAGGAAGTTAGAGCGGATATAGGGTTTGGTCATTCGGTCGATATCCAGACAAACGCCCATGTTCCACAGGTCTTGCGGCGAGTACGGCAGCGCGGGCGAGAAGTGTCCGCATAGTCCCCACACATCGGTCTTGCGCATCTGCCAGATGCGGAAGAAGCCGAGTATATGGTCGATACGGTAGGCGTCGAAATAATCCTGCATCTTCGTGAAGCGGCGGCGCCACCAGTCGTAACCGTCCTTAGCCATCTCGTCCCAGTTATAGGTCGGGAATCCCCAGTTCTGACCGCTGATCGAGAAGTCGTCGGGCGGTGCACCGGCCGAGGCGTTGAGGTTGAATAGGTTGGGCTCAACGGCTGCGTCCACCGAGTCGGGACTGATGCCGATAGGTATATCGCCCTTCATCGCCACGCCTATCGAGTGCGCGTAGGCTACAGCGTCGCTCAGTTGCTTGTCGGCGTGGAACTGGAGGAAGTAGTACAAGCCTTTCTGCTTCTTGTCGCGCTTGGCGAGGAAGGCGGCGTACGGCTCCAGCCAGCCTTTGTTCTTCTCAAAGAACGCCTTGTACTCGGCACTGGCGAAACAGGCGTCGCAGTCGGAGTGATAGAGTGCCTCGAAGTAGATCATCTTCTCGTCATACACGCACTGGTAGTCGGCTATCGTCTTGGCGTTGAACTTCTTTTTGGTAGCCTCGTACTTCTTCTTCATGGCGGGTGCGAGGCGCCCCATCTTCTCGATATTGATGTATATGGGGTGCAGCGCAAACACCGAAACGGCGTTGTAGGGATAGGAGTCGCGGTTGGTGTGGGTGAGTGTGGTGTCGTTGATCGGCAGGGTCTGGATCATCTTCTGTCCGGTGAGTGCTGCCCAGTCGGCAAGTTTCTTCAGATCCTGGAACTCGCCTATACCGAATCCGTCCTCCGTACGCAGGCTGAACACCGGCACTGCTACACCTGCACCGCGGAAACGTGGCATTGTGCGTCGGAAGGAGCGGTCGTTCACGCGCAGGCGCGCACCTTTCTCAGGCAATCCCCAGGCGTGGCGGTTCTCACCCCACTCCATGTCGCACACGTTGCCGGTAGCCAGATCGTAGATCACATATTTGTACTCAAACGCCTCCACGCCGCTGACCTCGATCTCGGCTTTCCATACGGGGAAATCGGCATCGCTCATGGGCAGTTTCTTATCCACGTTCCAGTCGCCGAGCTGCTTGATGCCGCCAACCATAGCTACGCCCTGCGAGGGGAGTATCTGCGGCAGATCGATGGTGAAGGTTACGTTGCCTGTTTTGGCTTTCGGCTTTTTCGCGCTTTCGGGCGCAGCGGAACGCTTGAACAGGGACTTGAGGAAAGCGGTGGAGTAGAATGCTTTTTCGTAATCGACAGTCTGCCAGAAGTCGCGCATCACAACCTGCTTGTCGGTAGCGCGGAAGGTGAGTTGGCGGTCGAGTCCCGTCTCGTAGATGTAGCCGCCTTCCTGCAGACGTATAGCGTACTTGTACACGATTGTTCCTTTGGCGGCAAGTTGGACGGTTGTAGTCCAGAAGTCCTCACCCTGGCAGTCCAGCACGAGCGGGTTGGCTTCTGTCCAGCCTGCTACTTGCGAACCGGTCTCCACGATGCACAACTCTTGTCCGTACACCGTGCGGTAATTGATTTGAAATGTCAGATTCATAGGTATATAGATGATAGATTTATGTTCGGTTAAGAAATTTCACTACAAAGGTACAAAAAAAATATGACATTTGCAAGTGTTCGGTGAAAAATTCTGCAAAATTAAATAAATTTGCTTCATTTCAGACGTGCAATCCGTGATTTTTGTTTTACGCGAACACGGAGTCTCACGGATTTTCACGGAATCTTTGTTCACCTGCATCCGTGTTTTTCCGTGTGTTCCGTGTAGTTTGTTTTATTCGAACACGGAGTCTCACGGATTTTCACGGAATCTTTGTTCACCTGCATCCGTGTT